>NZ_JAWSTH010000147.1:0-12890 GCF_033542075.1 Conexibacter stalactiti | reverse complement strand
GCGCGAGGCGCTCGCGCTGGCGATGGACGAGGCGCACGCCTGCGGCGCCGAGCCGCTCGCCGAGCGCGCCGCCGAGGAGCTGCGCACGAGCGGCGCGCGGCCGCGCCGCCGCGCGATCAGCGGCGTCGACGCGCTGACCCCGAGCGAGCGGCGCGTCGCCGCGCTCGCCGCCGACGGGCGCAGCAACCGCGAGATCGCCCAGGAGCTGTTCGTCACGCTCGCGACCGTCGAGACCCACCTCACGCGGGCGTACCGCAAGCTCGACCTCAGCGGCCGCGACGGGCTCGCGCAGGCGCTCGCCGGCGGCGGCCAGCCCTGACCAACGGCAGAGGCTGCCCACCCGCTTCCGTCGGTCACGGCGAGCCGATCGGCGGATGCCGGCGCCCGCGGGCGCGCGCGAAGCTTGCCCGATGACCCTCCGCCCCTCGCTCGCCGCGGCGACGGCTTTGCTCGCGTCCGCCGCGCTGCTGGCGCCGGCCGCAGCCGACGCGGCGCCGAAGAGACGGTCGCTGCGCTTCGCCGTCACGCTGGAGCTGACGCGCACGTTCGCGACGACGCTGACGCCGGCCGCGCCGCTGGCGGGCTGCAGCGACGCGTTCGACCCGCCGGTCGAGGGCACGACGCAGCAGCGCGAGACGATCAGACCGCTCCGCAGAACCGTCCTCGCATACGTCTACACCGACCTGCGCTACGGCGCCCCGATCGTCTCGGGCCCGTCACTGCAGGCCGGCCGGGGCGAGTCGGTGCCGATCGTCGCGACGGTGCAGCGCAGCGCCGACGTGCGCGAGGAGCCGCCGTGCGACTTCGGGATCCCCGACGACGCGCCGCCGCGGCCGGCGCAGATCGCCTGCCTCGGCACGACGACGACGGAGATCACCGACAACGCGCTCACACTCGGCGTCACGTTGCGCGGGTTCGTCCTGCGGCTCCCCTACACCGGCGGCTGCGCCGACCGCGAGGACCTCTTCCCGACGCTGGCGAGCGACCCCGAGTTCAGACTCGACTTCGCGACGCTGCGGGCCGCCAAGCGCCCGGTCGTGCGGAGGCTCTCCAGCCAGCGTGACTGCTCGCTGCGGGAGACGGCGTACGCGGCCCGCTGCCGCGCCACCGTCGCGGGGACGCTGACGCTGACGCGGCTGCGCGGCTGACGCGGCTGCGCGCCTGGCCGCGCCCGACGCCGCGAAGGGCGAAATCGCCCGCGATATCCTCGCCCGATGGCCACGACGCAGGTGATTCGCAGCGAACGGTTCCCCGACCTCGGCGACGAGGTGATGTTCCCGCGCCTCTCCGACAGCAAGCTGGCGTGGTTCGCCAAGCAGGGTGAGCGCAAGACCTTCCAGCCGGGCGAGGTGCTGTACGAGCACGCCGTCCGCGACGCGCCCTTCTACGTGGTCGAGCGCGGGCTGGTCGAACTGGTCGACCGCAAGCCCGGCAAGGACGTCCACATCGCCCAGGCCGACGGCAGGACCTTCATCGGCGACATCGCCGCCTTCACCGGCGAGCCGACGATCAGCGCCTGCGTCGCCGTCGAGGAGACGCAGGTGATCATGTTCGACCGCGCCGGGCTGCGCGACATGCTCGCGCGCTGGCCGGAATTCGGCGAGCACATCTTCCGCACGCTGCTGGCGCGGCGCGCCTGGCACGAGGCCGAGGGCCACGGCGTGATGCGGCTGATCGCCGCGCGCGGCTCGCGGCGCGCCTTCGACGTGCGCGACCTGCTGGAGCGCAACCTGCTGCCGGTGCGCGCCTACGACGTCGACACTGACGCCGAGAGCGCCCAGATGCTGGAGTGGCTCGACATCCCGCGCTCGGAGACGCCGGTGCTCGTGCACGCCACCAGAGTGATGCGCAACCCCTCCGCCGCGCAGGTCGCGCGCTCGCTCGGCCTGCGCGCCGAGATCGACGGCGAGCGCTTCGACCTCGTCGTGCTCGGCGCCGGACCGGCGGGGCTTGCGGCCGCCGTCTACGGCGGCTCCGAGGGCCTGCGGACGCTCGTCGCCGAGGCGTGGGCGCCGGGCGGCCAGGCCGGCACGAGCACGCGGATCGAGAACTACCTCGGCTTCCCCAGCGGCATCTCCGGCACCGAGCTGACGCGCAAGGCGACGTTGCAGGCGCGCCGCTTCGACGCGGTGCTGTCGAGCTTCCACAGAGCGGTCGAGCTGGCCGACGGCCCCGAGGGGCTGGTTCGGATCGACCTCGACGACGGCCAGCACGCGCTCGCGCGCACCGTCGTGATGGCGACCGGCGCGCGCTGGCGCGAGCTGCAGGCGGAGGGCGTCGAGCGCTTCCGCGGCGCCGGCGTCTACCACGCGGCGATGGCGACCGACGCCGAGCGCTGCCGCGGCGAGGACGTGATCGTCGTCGGCGGCGGCAACTCGGCCGGCCAGGCGGCGGTCCACCTCGCGTCGCGGGCGCGCAGCGTGCGGATCGTCGTGCGCGGCGAGGCGCTGAAGTCGACGATGTCGCACTACCTCGTCGACCGCATCGAGCGCTCGCCGCGGATCGAGGTGATGACGCGCACGGAGGTCGCGACCGTCGACGGCGCCGCGACCGTCGAGTCGGTGACGCTGCGCGACCGTGACGGCGCGACCGAGACGGTGCCCGCGTCGGCCCTCTTCGTGATGATCGGCGCCAACCCGTGCACGGAGGCGTCGACCGGGATGCTGGCGGTCGATCCCGCCGGCTACCTGCTCTGCGGCGGCGGCGCGGCCGCCTGCGGCGGCCATCTCGGCTGGCCGCTGGCCGAGCGCGAGCCGCACATGCTGGAGACCGTCCGCCCCGGCGTCTTCGCCGCCGGCGACGTGCGCGCGGGCGCCTCCAAGCGGGTCGCGGGCGCCGTCGGCGACGGCGCGATGGTCGTGCGCTTCGCGCACGAGGTGCTGGCCGGCTGAGTCAGCGCGCGCCGAGCCGCCGCGAGACCTCGGCGGCGGCGGCGCGCACGAGCGGCACGAACCGCTCGGTCTGCGCGGGCTTGACGCGCATCTCCGGCCCGGAGACCGACAGCGCCGCGACCGCAGCGCCCGTGTGGTCGACGATCGGAGCGGCGACGCAGCGGATCCCCGCCTCGTTCTCGACGTCGTCGAGCGCGACGCCGCGCTCGCGCGCGGCGGCCAGCAGCGCGCGCAGCGCATCCGGGTCGGTCGTCGTGTTCGGCGTGCGCGGCTCGACCCCGGCCGCCAGCGCCGCCGCGACCGTCGCCTCGTCAGCGAGCGAGAGCAGCGCGCGGCCGAGGCCGGTGGTCAGCGCCGGCTGGGTCGCGCCGACGCGCGACTGCATGCGGATCGAGTGACGGCTGTCGACCTTCTCGATGTAGACGACCTCGGGCCGCGCGCCGCCGCCGGCCCACGCCAGCACGCCGAGGTGGCAGGTCTCCCCCGTCTGCTCGGAGAGCGCGCGCAGCGCCGGCAGCGCCTCGCGCCGCAGGTCGATCCCGTCGAGGAAGCCGGAGCCGAGCGCGAGGCAGCGCGGGCCGAGCGCGTAGCCGCCGTCGTCGGTCGCGCGCACGAGACCGGCGGCGAGCAGGCTGCCGAGCAGCCGGTGGGCGGTCGGCTTCGGCAGGCCGGTCGCGCGCGCCAGCTCGGCGAGCGAGCGGCCGTCGGGCTGCGCCAGCAGCACGTCGAGCAGCGCGATGCCCTTGACGAGCGCCTTCGCCTCGCCGCTGGCACCGCCGCGCGCGGCGGCCCCGCCGGGAGCGCGCTCGCTCGTCGTGCGGTCGTCTGTCGAACTCGCGTCTCGCATTTTGGAACTGTGTTCTAAAGTACCGCAGATGACCACCGGCCGCCCCGCTCCCGGACTCGTCACGATCGGCGAGAGCCTCGCCCTGCTGACCACGCGCGACCCCGGCCGGCTGCGCCACGCGCACGAGCTGCTGCTCGGCGTCGGCGGCGCCGAGTCGAACACCGCGATCGGCGTCGCCCGCCTCGGCGCCGCGGCGACCTGGATCGGCCGCGTCGGCGACGACGAGCTGGGGCAGCTGATCGCGCGGACGCTGCGCGCCGAGCAGGTCACGGCCGCCGTGATCGCCGACCCCGCCGTGCCGACGAGCGTGATGCTGAAGGAGCGGCCGAGCGCGACCGGCGCGCGCGTCTCCTACTACCGCGCCGGCGGCCCCGGCGCGCGCCTGACGCCGGCTGACCTCGACCACGACCTGATCGCCGCCGCCGGCGTCCTGCACCTCACCGGCATCACGCCGGCGCTGTCGGCGAGCGCGCGCGAGACGGTGGAGGCCGCCGCGCGCACCGCCCGCGCCGCCGGCGTGCCCGTCTCCTTCGACGTCAACTTCCGCTCACGCCTGTGGAGCGCCGCCGATGCCGCCCCCGTGCTGCGCGCGCTCGCGGCGCAGGCCGACCACCTCTTCGTCGGCCACGACGAGGCGACCGCGCTCGGCTGGCACGGCGACCCCGCGCAGGTCGGCCGCGCGCTGCTGGCCGAGGGGCCGCGAGTCGTCGTCGTCAAGCTCGGCGCCGACGGCGCGCTCGCGGTCACCGCCGACGGCGAGCTGCCGGTCGTCCCGGTGCCGATCGTGCCAGTCGACCCGGTCGGGGCCGGCGACGCCTTCGCCGCCGGCTACCTCGCCGAGCTGCTCGCCGGCCTGCCGCTCGCCGAGCGCCTGCGCACCGCCGCCGTCTGCGGCGCCGCCGCCTGCACCGTCCGCGGCGACTGGGAGGCGCTGCCGACGCGCGCCGAGCTGGTCCGCTTCGAGCAGCCCGAGGAGGTCGTGCGATGAGCGTGACGATGGAGCAGGAGACGATCGACGCGCTCGCCGCGCGCGGGATCGTCGCGGTGATGCGCGCGCCGCGCGCCGAGCAGGTCGTGACCGCCGCGCGGGCGCTCGCCGATGGCGGCGTGACCGCGATCGAGGTCACCTACACCGTCCCCGGCGCGGCCGAGGCGATCGCCGCGCTCGCGAGCGATCCGCGGCTGCTCGTCGGCGCCGGCACGATCGAGACGGCGGCGCAGGCGCGCGAGGCGGTCGCCGCCGGCGCCCGCTATCTCGTCAGCCCGCATCGCTGCGACGACGCGATCGCGGTCGCGCAGGAGGCCGGCCTGCCGGCGATCCCCGGCGTCTACACGCCGACCGAGGTGGCAGAGGCGGCGAGACGCTGCCGGCTGCTGAAGCTGTTCCCGGCGAGCGTCGGCGGCATCGAGCTGCTGAAGGCGCTGCGCGCGCCCTTCCCCGCGCTCGCCTTCATGCCCTCCGGCGGCGTCACCGCCGCCAACCTCGGCGACTGGCTGGCGGCCGGGGCGGTCGCGGTCGGCGCCGGCGGCGACCTCGTGCCGGCCGACGCGATCGAGCGCGGCGACACGGCCGAGCTGACGCGACGCGCGCGCGAGTGGTCGGCGGCGCTGACGAGCGCCCGCGCGGCGGGGGCCTGAGCGATGGCGTCGCTGCATCGCGCCCGCCGCAACCACGGCGCGCGGCTGAGCGAGGCCGAGGTCGACGGGATGGCGCTCGTGACGCTGGAGAACGAGCTGCTGCGCGTCGGCGTGCTGGCCGGCAAGGGCGCCGACGTGCTGGAGCTGCTCTACAAGCCGCTCGACCTCGACTTCTGCTGGGCGCGCGCGCAGCCGCTCGCCAACCCCGCGCGGCGCCCGCCGAGCGGGCACGACGACACCGCCACCTACCTCGACTGGTACCCGGGCGGCTGGCAGGAGGTGCTGCCGAGCGCCGGCGCGCCGTCGGCCCACGCCGGCGCCCTCTTCGGCCAGCACGGCGAGGTCCACCTCGCGCCGTGGGACCACGAGATCGTCGCCGACACGGCGGCCGAGGTCGCCGTCCGCTTCCGCGTCCGCCTGCGGCGGCTGCCGCTGCTGCTGGAGCGGACGATGTCGCTGCGCGGCGGCGAGCCGCTGCTGCGGATCGAGGAGCGGCTCGTCAACGAGAGCGGCGTCGAGCAGCGCGCGATGTGGGGCCAGCACGTCGTCTTCGGCGCGCCGTTCCTGGAGCCGGGGATGCGGATCCGCCTGCCGGAGGGCGTGCGGGTGCTGCCGCATCCGGACGCCGTCGGCCCACGCGGCCGGCGGATCGACCCCGGCGACGGCGCGCCGTTCGCGTGGCCGCACGCGCCGGCTGCCCCGGGTGCGTCCCGATCCGCCGCGGCCGACAACGCGCCGGCCACCGACGCCTCCCCCACCGTCGACCTCTCGCGCGTCCCGCCGCGCGGCGGCCCCGGCGAGATGCTCTACCTGACCGACCTGCCGGCCGGCTGGTACGAGCTCGGCCGCCCCGGCAAGCCGGCCTTCCGGCTCGACTGGGACGTGCGCGTGCTGCCGTACCTGTGGCTGTGGCAGGAGCTGGGCGCCGGCGACGGCTACCCGTGGCACGGCGACGCCTACGTCGTCGGGCTGGAGCCGTCGTCGAGCTACCCGACCAACGGCATCGCCGAGGCGGTCGCCAACGGCAGCGCGCTGCGGCTCGCGCCGCATGCCGAGCTGACGCTGGCGTGGTCGGCGCGGATCCTCCCCGACGGGCTGCCGGACGCCTAGCGCTGCCCCGGCAGCGGCAGCCCGCTCGCGTCGTCGAGCACGGCGCGCGCGAGGTGCCAGCGGCCGAGGTTGGCGGTGAACAGCTCGGCGCCGCGGAAGGCGCAGTTGGTCGGGTGACAGAGCACGTGCGCGGTCGGGTCGTCGAGCAGCAGCTCGAGCGGGGCGCTGGGCGGGCGCGGGTCGCCGGCCGTACCGCGCGGATCGCCGTCCGCGCCGCGCGGGTCGTGCCGGTAGACCCGCGACGGCTCGTAGCAAGCGATGTAGAGGCGGCCGTCGGTGTCGAGCGCGATCCCGTCGGGCAGCGCCTCCGGCGTCTCCACGACCGGCGTCACAGCGCCCGCCGCGCCGTCGGCGCCGATCTCGACGCGCACGATCCGCCGCGCCCACGTCTCGACGACGTAGAGCGCGTCGCCGCCGGCCGTCAGCGCCATCCCGTTGGCGAAGGTGAACGGGCCGGGATGCCACAGCTCGCAGGCGCCGCCGTCGAGCGCGACCCGCCAGATCCCCGGCCCCGGCCGCTCGGCGTCATGGCTGTCGGAGACGTAGAGGCAGCCGCGCGCCGCGTCGACGACGGCGAAGTTGGGGATCCGCATCGCGCCGCCGCCGTCGGCGAACCGCTCGACCGCCCCGCTCGCGAGCGTGAGGCGGAACAGCGCCCGCTTCGCGAGGTCGCAGGCGTAGAGGTGGCCGGCGCCGTCGAGCGCCACGCCGAGCACGAAGCCGCCGGTGCTCGCGACCTGCTCGATCGCGGAACCATCGGGCGCGACGCGGTAGAGCTCGCCGCGGTCGCCACCGCACCAGGCGGCGCCGTCGGCGTCGAAGGCGACGCACTCCGGGTGGCTGAGCCGCACCGGCCCGGTCGTGCCGTCGCAGAAGACCGACGCCCGCAGGCGCGCGGCCGGCACGCCGCTCATCTCGGGAGTCCCACCGGCAGCGCGGCCAGCAGCCCGCCGTCGACGCGCAGCTCGGCGCCGGTCACGAAGCCGGCGTCGGGCGAGGCGAGGAAGGTGATCGCGGCGGCGACCTCGTCGGTGCTCGCGACGCGGCCGAGCGGATGCATCGCGCCCCACTCGCCGACGACTTCCTCGGCCGTCCGCTCGCCGCGGAAGAGGTCGGCCGCCCAGCGCAGCATCGGCGTGTCGACCGACCCCGGCGCGACCGCGTTGACACGGATCCGGTCGGGCGCGTGGTCGAGCGCCATCGCCCGCGTCAGCGCGCTGATCGCGCCCTTGGAGGCGGTGTAGGCGGCGACGTCGGTCTGCGAGGCGGTCGCCTGCGTCGAGGAGACGAGCACGATCGCGCCGCCGCCGCGCGCCCGCAGCGCCGGGATCGCGCGCTGCCCGACGCGGTGGATGCCGCCGACGTTGACGGCGAAGACCTCCTCCCACGTCGCGTGGTCGGTCGTCTCGACCGTCCCGTAGCGCTGCACGCCGGCCGAGTAGACGAGCACGTCGAGCCCGCCGAAGCCGCTGATGGCGCGCTCGACCAGCGCCTCCGCGTAGCCGTCGTCGCGCACGTCGCCGGCCAGCCCCGCGACCGCGCCGGCGCCGCCGGGCGCGAGCGCCGCCAGCGCCGCGACCGCCGCCTCGACCGACGCCTCGTCGTGACCGCCGACGACGACCCGCGCGCCCTCGCGCGCGAGCCGCTCGGCGCTCGCGCGGCCGATCCCGAGCGAGCCGCCGACGACCAGCGCGACCTTGCCGTCGAAGCGCCCCGCGAGCGGGACGATCTGCTGCTGCCGCGTCATCCGCTCTCCTCGATTCCCGCTGCTGAGACGTCGTAGCTGCGTCCGGCGACGACGAGGCCGCACAGGCGCGCGTCCGGGTCGACCTCGGCCAGCCGCGGCGTCGCGCGCGGCGCGCCGCCGTCGAACGGCACCTCGACGCCGAAGAAGCCCTGGATCACGAGATCGGCGAAGGCGCCGGCCGACGAGCAGGCCCAGTCCATCAGGTACGGCTCCTGCGGCGGCCCCTTCGGCGCGCCGCGATCGCTGTGCGCGGGCACGATCCCCTCGACGAAGTGACCCTGCGCGAACGGCCCCTGGTGGGCGCTGCTCGCGAGGCCCGGCAGCCAGGCGGCGGCGAGGTCGGCGCGACCGAGGCGGATCAGCGCGTGCGCGGCGTCGGCCGGCCAGGCGGTGTAGGCGCCGTTCCACTGGTGGTCGGGGCGGTTGCTGAAGGCGGCGTCGGGGTCGGCGGTCGAGAGCGCGCGCATCCACGTGTCGCTGCGCAGCTCGCGCGTGAAGAAGCCGACCATCTCCTCCCGCTGCGCCGCCGGCAGGTCGTCGGCGAGCGCCATCGCGACGGTGTTGAAGTCATAGGCGTGCGCGACCGGGACCAGCTCGCCGTCGGGCTGCCGCGCCGCCCAGTGGCCGCTGCCCGCGACATACAGCTGCTGCACCTCGCCGACGAGCGCATCGGCCTCGGCGCGCAGCCTGCCGGCCGCCTCCGCGTCGCCGCCGGCCGCCGCCAGCTCGGCCGCTCTGCGCAGGCACCACACGTTCATCGCGTTCAGCGACGCGACCTCGTGCACGTACGAGCTGACGCATTCGAGCAGGTTGTCGGTGCCGCCGTAGTCGGCGAGCGCGTGCCCTCTGCGCAGCCCCTTCCACGCCTGCGCCCACTCGCCGAGGTGCTCGGCGACGGTGCGCGCGCCGCCGTCGACGGTCGCGATCTCGGTCTCGAGCCAGTCGCGCTCGCCGCTGAAGCGGACGTAGTCGCGCACCAGCCGCGTCATCGCGAAGTCGTTGACCGAGTACCAGTAGCCGACCGGCGCGCCGCTCTGCCACTCGGTCCCGAAGTGGGTGTGAACGTCGGTCGCGATCCAGTGCTCGAGCTGGCGGCGCATCGTCGCCGGGTCCAGCAGCGCGTGCACGGTCGAGCTGAGGCTGTAGTCCCAGATGAACGTCGTCGTCTGCCAGTAGCGGGGCATCAGCGTGTCGTAGCTGCGGCCGAGCAGGCCGTGGGGGCTGTCGCGGCGGAACCACAGCACGCCGAGCACGCCGGCCCAGTAGAGCTGCCGCAGCGCCGCGTTGGAGGTCTCCAGCACGGGCAGCGCGCCGGCGGTCGAGCCGCGGCCGGGGACGAAGGCGTCGGCCAGCTCCTGCGTCCACAGCCGCTCGCTCGCGCGCACCGCGGCGGGCACGTCGGCGGCGATCCGGTCGAAGGCGGCGAGCGCCTCCGCCTGCGTCGTGCCGACCGCCTGCACCCAGCCGATCCGCCAGCTCGCGCCCGCCGTGAGCGTCGCGCGCGCCTCGATCCGGCTGAGCGAGTGGATCTCCTCGCCGCGCCACTCGGCGTCGCCCGCGCCGCTGTCGACGGGCGCGCTCGGGCCGGGGACGAGCGCGGCCGGGGCGCTGTCGAAGCCCTGCACCGAGACGGCGCCGGTCGCCGGGCAGCGGCCGACGAGCGCGCCGCGCGCGGCGTCGACCTCCAGGCGGTTGACCGCGCTCGGCGGCACCGGCGCCAGCCACGGCTCGGCCGGGCGCGTGACGGCAGAGGCGAGCGCGAGCGCCAGCCGCAGCTCGTGCGCGGCGGCGCCGTGGTTGGTGACGCGCACGTCGACGGCGACGGCGGTCGTGTCGGGCGGGCAGACGGTCGTCGTCTCGATCTCCAGCTCGCCGACGCGCGCGCTGCGGATCACGCGGTCGGGCCGCCACGTGACGGTCACCGGCACGCCGAGCGCGCGGAAGAAGCGTCCGTCGAGCGACAGCTGGCCGCTGATCGTGTCGCCGCTGCCCAGCGGCGGGAAGTTGACGCTGCGGATCGCGACGAGGTCGTGGTCGACCTGCGCGGTGCCGAGGAAGTTCGTCAGCCCCGGCGGGTTGAAGGTGTCCTCGAAGCGGTGCGTCTGCGGGTCGCTGGCGAGGTCGTCGAGCGTGGGGATCGCGTGCATCAGGGGGAGCGTGCCTTCGGGTCGGATCGTGGGACGGGTGCGTCAGGCGGCGACGACCGGCAGCTCCAGCCAGGAGGCGCGCGCGGCGTCGTGGAAGATGCGCTGGTGCGCCGTTCTGAGGTCGCAGGCGCGCGCGTGAGCGGGCTCGCCGCCGCCCGTATTGGGGTTGCGGTCGAAGCGGGGGAAGTTGCTGCTGGACAGCTCCAGCTGGACGCGGTGGCCGGGCGCGAAGACGATCGCGGTCGCGCCGACCTCGATGGCGAACCGCTCCGGCACGCCGGGCTCCAGCGGCCGCGCATGGCCGTGGCCGTCGCGGAAGCGCGCGCGCACGATCCCGTCGGCGACCGCGAGCGCGCGCCCGTCGGGCTGCACGTCGAGCAGCTTCGCGGTCCAATCGGTGTCGGGCGCCGAGCTGGCGGCCTGGAGGATCAGCCGCACGACGCCCGTCACCTCCAGCGCCCGCTCCAGCGGCGCGCTCGTGTAGACGAGCACGTCGGGCCGCGCCTGCACGGCGCGGCTGTCGCGCGCGCCGAGCGCGATCGACGCCTCGTGGCCGGCCATCAGCGTGCGGCCGCCGGTCGTCGGGACCGGGTCGGCCGGGTCGTAGACGTAGGTCCGCTGCGCTTCGCCCGGCGCCGGCGGCTCCCACGTCAGCGCGGCGTCGGCGCGCAGGTGCAGCCGGCGGGTGCGGGCGCGCGCGAGCGGCCACTCCTGCTCGTCGCGCCAGCGGTCGGCGCCCATCACGAAGATCCGCACCAGCGGGGCGTCGGGGTCGGGCGCGGCGGGCTCACCAGGCGAGGATTCCGCCCAACCATCGCGCTGCAGCACCTCGTCGAACCAGCGCAGGTGCAGGTCGGTCGGGTCGAGCGCGTAGCGGCTCGCCTGCGGGCCGTAGATCACCTCGCCGACCGCGTCGCCCCAGCCGCCGTGGGCCCACGGGCCGATCACGAGCCGCTGCGTCGCGTGGCCGGCGTCGCGCAGCGCGGCGTAGCCGGCGAGCGTGCCCGGCAGGAAGATGTCGTGCCAGCCGCCGAGGTGCAGCGCCGGCACGTCGATCGCGGCGAACCGCTCGCGCGGCGAGAGCGCCTGCCAGAAGTCGTCGCGCAGCGGATGCTCCAGCCAGCGCAGGTAGTACGGCGCCAGCTCGGCCAGCAGCGGCTGGTCGAGCAGCGGCAGCCGCCGGTAGGCGGTCGCGGGGTCGGCCAGCTCGGCCTCCAGCAGCTCCTCCAGCGCCGCGACCTGCTCCCCGCGCGCTCTGCGCCGCGCCAGCTCGCCGGCGGCCAGCCCGCGCGCCCAGTGCAGCGCGAAGCCGAGCTGGAAGGCGCCGCCCTCGTAGAACCAGTCGTCGTGGTAGTCGGCGGCGGTCACGTGCGGCAGCAGCGCGCGCAGCGCCGGCGGCCGTTCGCGCGCGGCGAGCAGCTGGGTGGCGCCGCCGTAGGAGCCGCCGTAGGTCGCGACGCGGCCGTCGCAGAACGGCTGCGCGGCGGCCCAGGCGATCGTCGCGGCGCCGTCGGCGGCCTCGTCGACGAGCGGCTCGAAGCGGCCGTCGGAGGCGTAGCGGCCGCGCACGTCCTGCACGACGACGGCGTAGCCGGCCGCGACGGCGCGCGCCGGGTCGAGCCCGCCCTGCACGACGAGCGCGAACGACTTGTCGTACGGCGTGCGCTGCAGCAGCACCGGCGCGGGAGGTCCGTCGGCCGGCCGCCAGACGTCGGCGCGCAGGACGGTGCCGTCGGGCAACGGCACCGGCACGTCGCGCTCGATCCGCAGATCGAAGGCGCCGCGGGCTGGCCAGGCCGAGGCGGTCATGTGGAGAGCTTCGCGGTCGCGCCGCCGTCGACCAGCTGCGTCGAGCCGGTGATCGCGGAGGCGTCGTCGCTCAGCAGGAAGGCGATCACGCGCGCGACCTCGACCGGCTCGATCGCCCGCCCAAGCGGCTGTCTCGCGCCCCAGCCGGCGATCGCGGCCGCCGGGTCCTCAGGCGAGAACAACGCCGCCGCCTGATCGAGCATCGCGGTCCGCACGGCGCCCGGGGCGACCGCGTTGACGCGGATCCCGTCGCGCGCGTGGTCGAGCGCGAGCGTTCGCGTCAGCGCGACGATCGCACCCTTGGAGGCGGCGTACGCCGGCACCAGCTCCTGGCTGGCGAACGCCTGCGTCGAGGCGACGTTGACGACGGCGCCGCCGCCGCGCTGCCGCAGCAGCGGGATCGCGGCGCGCAGGATCAGGAAGACGCCGCGCAGGTTGGTCTCCAGCTGCAGGTCCCACTCCTCCTCGCTCAGCTCGTCGATCCGCCCGTAGCGCACGACGCCGGCGCTGTTGACGACCGCGTCGAGCCCGCCGAAGCGGGTCGCGACGGCGTCGACGGCGGCGCGGCAGGCGGCACCGTCGCGCACGTCGCACCCGACCGCGAGCGCCTCGCCGCCGGCGGCCGCGACGGCGGTGGCGGTCGCCTGCGCGGCGCGCTCGTCGCGGTCCAGAGCACCGACGCGCATGCCGCGCGCGGCCAG
>NZ_JAWSTH010000146.1:0-13035 GCF_033542075.1 Conexibacter stalactiti | reverse complement strand
GGGCCCGCCGGCTGCGCCGCCGGGGCCGCTCGGACCGATGGGCCCGGCAGGCCCGGCGGGACCCGGCGTGCCGGCGCCGTCGCGCACCGGCACGACCGCCGCCGAGGCAGCGCTGCCGCTGCCGGCCTCGTTGGTCGCGGTCACGACGCAGGCGATCCGCCGCGCGACGTCCTCCTCGCGCACGACGTAGCGGGCGCCGGCGGCGCCGTCGATCGGCGCGCCGTCGCGGGTCCAGGCGTAGGCGGTCGTCGCCGTGCCGGCGCCGTCGAACGCCGGCGCGGTGCAGACCAGCTCGCCGCCGGGCGTCGCCGGGCCGCTGACGGTCGTCTCGCCGGCCGCGACCGGCGCGCCGACGACGAACGTGTAGTCGCCCGCGCCGGCGAGCAGCACCACAGCGCCGTCCGCGGCGCGTGCGGCGGCGTCGTCGGCGACCTGCACGCCGGCGGCGCGGGTGATCGGCTCACCGCCCTCGGTCACGTCGGCGAGTCGCTGCGCCGGCACGTGCACGCGCGCGGTCGCGCCGACCGGCACGGTCACTCTCAGCGTCACCGCGCCGGAGGCGCCTCTGCTCCAGGCGACGGCCGCTCTGCCGCGCGGTGTGCGCGTGAAGGCCGACGCCTCGGTCAGGTCGCCGACGAGGTGCGGCCGCACGTCGAACGTCGCATAGCCGTCGCCCGTGCTGCGCAGACCGGCGACGTCCTTCCAGAACCAGTCGTCGACGGTGCCGAGGAAGGCGTGGCCGACCGAGCGCGGGTTGGTCCACATCTCCCACAGCGAGGTCGCGCCGTTGTCGACCCAGAAGCCCCAGCTCGGCGCCGTCCGCTGCGTCGCGAGCTGGTAGGCCAGCTCGCCGTAGCCGTGCGCGGTCAGCACGGGGAGGAGGTGCTTGGTCGCCATCGCGCCGGTGTTGAGGTGGACGCCGCGGGCGCGCACGTCGGCGGCGATCGAGGCGGCGACGCGGCCCTGCGCCGACTGCGGCACGAGCCCGAACGCGAGCGCGAAGACGTTGTGCGCCTGGCGGTACACGCCGAGGTCGCGCGAATCGCCGCGGTACCAGCCGCGCTGCGCGTCGTAGAAGGTCGCGTTGAAGGCCGTTCTCATCTTCGCGGCGGCCTCGCGGTAACGCGCGGCGTCGTCGTCGCGGCCGAGCAGGTCGGCCATCTGCGACAGCGTTCTCGTCATCAGGTGGACGTAGGCGGTGCCGGCGACGCGCGGATCCTCGGGCGGCTTGCCGCCGCCGGAGTCGGGCGCGACCCAGTCGCCGTAGTTGGTGCTCGAGAGGTAGCCGCTCTGCTTGCCCAGCTCCCAGTCGACGTACTTCTTGATCCCGTCGTAGTGCTCGCGCACGACGCGCTCGTCACCGGCGTACTGGTACAGCCACCACGGGATCATCACGTAGGCGGCGTTCCACGGCGGGGAGGGCTTGTCTCTGCCCCAGCCGGGCGTCGGCGCGATCACGGCCGGCTCGCCGCTTGCCGAGCGCGAGTCGGAGACGTCGTCGAGCCACTTCGCGTGCAGCGACTGCGAGCCGAGGTTGAACATCGTCAGCTCGGCGAGCACCTGCGCGTCGCCGGTCCAGCCGTTCTTCTCGTAGACGGGCGTGTCGGTCGGGATCCCGTGCAGGTTGTTGAAGACCGTGTTGACGGTCAGCTCGTGGATGCGGTCGAGCAAGGGGTTGGAGGCGTCGAAGCCGCCGATCACCGGCAGGTCGCTGTGCAGCACGCGCGCCTGCACGTCCTCAGCGGTCAGCTCGCCCGGCCAGCCGGTCACCTCGACGTACTGGAAGCCCTTGTAGGAGAAGCGCGGCTCCCACGTCTCGCCGTCAGGATCGCCCGCGAGCGTGTAGTGGTCGGTCTGCAGCTCGCCGGTGATGTAGGTCGACTCGATCCAGGCGCGGCCGCTTCTGAGCCGCTCGCTGTAGAGCAGGTTGACCTTCGTCGCCGCCGGGCCGCTGACGTTGATGCGCGCCCAGCCGGTCACGTTGCGGCCGAAGTCGAGCACGTGGACGCCGGGCGCGGGGTTGGTGATCGCGACGGGCTTCAGCGTCTCCACCACGCGGATCGGCTCGTGCGCCTGCGCGACGAGCTGGCCGCCGGGCGCTCTCAGCAGCGAGGGCGCTTCCCAGCCGGAGTCGTCGAAGCCGGGCGCGTCGAAGCCGTCGCGCTCGCGGCGGGCGTCGTAGGTCTCGCCGGCGAACAGCGAGTCGGCGAGCGTGGGGCCGGCGGCCAGTCTCCAGCTGTCGTCGGTCGGGACGGTCTCGCTGCCGCCGTCGGCGTAGTCGATCCGCAGCAGCGCGCGCACGCGCGCGGGGCCGTTCCACGGCGCCTGGTGCCAGTTCCACACGTTCGCCTGCTGCATGCCGAAGAAGCCGCGCCCGAGCTGGGCGCCGATCGCGTTGGCGCCCTCTCTCAGCAGGCGGGTGACGTCGCTGGTGACGTAGGAGAGCCGCTGGTCGTAGGCGGTCAGCGCGGGGTCGAGCACGTGGTCGTTGACGCGCTCGCCGTTGATCGAGAGGTCCGCGTAGCCGCCGGCCGCGACGTAGAGGCGGGCGCTTCTGATCGCTCTGGCGACGGTGAAGTCGCGCCGCAGCAGCGGCTCGGCCCATGGCGCCGGCGGGATCGTCACGTTCGTCTTCCACGGGTTGGCGCCGTAGGTGCCGAGCGCGGTCGCCGGGCTCCAGCCGGAGTCGTCGAAGCCGGGCTGCTCCCAGCCCTCCTGCGCGGCGCTCGCGCCGCGCCAGCTCGCGTCGCTCTCGACGGTCGTGACGCTGCCGTCCCCGTAGTCGACGCGCAGCCGCGCGAGCAGGCCGGCAGGGCTGTTGCTGCCGTCGGACTCGGAGCTGTTGCGGGTGGTGACCGCGAGCACGTGGTCGCCGGGGGAGAGCGTCAGGTCGTCGGCGCGCTGGGCCGTCTTCCAGGCGTCTCTGACCTGCGGCGAGGAGATCAGGCGCTCGCCGTCGAGGTAGAGGTCGAGGCCGTCGTCGGCGGTCGCGATCAGCGCGGCGGAGGAGATCGTTCTGCCGGCGGGGATCGTGAACGTCTTGCGGAACCAGCGCGGCTGCGGCGGCGCGGTCGGCGGGACGGCGTCGCCGCCGCTCCAGATCCAGTTCGCGCCGGTGAAGTCGAGCGTCTTGGCGGAGGCCGGGTTCTCGGCCGTCGCCGGGACCGTCACGCGCGACTTCCACGGATCCATCCCGTACGTGCCGAGCTGGCGGGCGTCGCTCCAGCCGCTGTCGTCGAAGCTCGTCTGCTGCCAATCGGCGGACGCGGTCGTCGAGGTCTTGAAGCCGCTGGTCGTGTCGGCGGTCACGAACGTGCCGTCGTCGAGCGCGACTCTGACGCGCGCGAGCAGGCCGGCCGGGCTGTTGGAGCCGTTGGTCTCGGGCGTGTTGGTGGTCGCGACGGCGAGCACGTTGACGCCCTCGACCGGCGCGAGCCGGTAGCGCTTGGCGGTCATCCAGGCGTTGTTGCCGGTCGTCGTCGAGCCGACTCTCTCGCCGTTGAGCCAGACCTCGCCGTTGTCGTCGGCGGTGACCGCGAGCTGCGCGCCCGTCACCGTTCTGCCGGCGGGGATCGTGAAGGCGCGGCGGAAGTAGCGTGGCTGCGGCGGCGCGGTGACGCCGCTGGCGGCGTCGGGATGCCAGATCCAGGAGGCGCCGGCGAGGTCGACGGCGACCGCGCCCTGCGGCACGCCGGCGCCGACCGGGTCGGCGCGACCGATCCAGCTCGCGCTGCCCCAGCCGGCGGCGTCGAGCAGGCCGGTCTCGAACCAGGCGGGCGCACTCCAGGTCCCGGTCTGATCGCCCTTCAGGAACGACTGGACGCGCCAGTGGTAGCGCGTCGAGGAGGTCAGCGCGGGACCGTTGTAGACGGCGTCGAAGCTCTGTGCGGAGGTGACCTCGCCGCTGTCCCAGACGTCGGCCTGGCCGGGCTGGAGCTTGTCGGGCGAGCTGGCGACGAGGATCCGGTAGGCGCGCTGCCGGGCGCCGCGCTGGTCGCTGGAGAGCTTCCATGCCAGCCGCGGCCGCGCCGCGTCGAGCCCGAGCGGGTCGGTGAGCTGCTCGGTCGTGAGGCCGGTCACCTGCGGCGGAGCGGTGGCGGCGAACGCGCTGCCGGGTGTCACGGCGGCGGCGCTGCTGAGCGCCGTGAGCGTGAGCGCGGTCGCGCACAGCTCTCTCCAGCGGCCGCGCACGGTCGCTTCCATCACGCGCATCTCTCCTCCTGCATGGGGTCTCTTGAGCTTTCACGCGCGCTATCCCCAAGAAGCGCACTAATTCGCTCAGAAGCTCACCATAGTGACCGGCAATGCGCCACGTCAAGAGAGAGCAGCGGCGAGGTTCGTACCGGGAGGTACAAAACGCTCCGCTGCTCGGCGGGAGGGTGTGAGACGGGCCGGCGGCGAGGCGGCGCTACGCCGCCTGGCGCTCGCCCCAAGCGTGCTCGAGCGCCTGCAGGTAGGCGTCGGCCGGCTGGGCGCCGGAGAGGCCGTCGAGCACGAGGAAGGGGACGCCGCGGATGCCGAGCTGGCCGGCCTGCGCCATCTCGGCGTGGACCTCCTCGGCGAAGCGGTCGGAGTCGAGCAGCTCGGCCGCTTCGGGCAGCGGGATGCCGGCCTCGGCGACGGCGTTGGCAAGCTCGGCCGGGTCGCCGATCGCGAGCCCCTCGCTGAAGTAGCCGAGCATCAGCCGCTCGATCACCTCGGTCGCGACGCCCTGCTCGCGCGCGAGGTGGATCAGCCGGTGGGCGTCGAAGGTGTTGCCCGGGCGGGCCTTGTCGAAGCGGAACTCGATCCCGCTCTCGCGGCCCAGCTCGACGATCTGGCCCTGGCGCGCCTCGGCCTCCTCGACGGTGCTGCCGTACTTGTCCGCCAGCATCTGCGCCAGCGAGCCCTCGTGCACCGGCGGCGCGGAGGGGTCGAGCTGGAACGAACGGGTGACGATCGTCAGCTCGTCGCGGGCGTCGAACCGCTCCAGCGCCGCTTCCAGTCTGCGCTTGCCGAGGTAGCACCACGGGCAGACCACGTCGATCCAGAGTTCGAGTTGCATCTAACTCACTATAGAGCCGGGTTGGGCGTGACCAGGGGAGAAGCGCGCGACCAGCACGAGCGCGTCGTCGGCGACGCCGCGGCGATGGCGATGCAGCAGCCCGTCGGCGAGCGGGCCGAGCGAGCCGCGCACGCGCAGCTCGTCGGCGACGGTGCTCTCGACGCCGTCGGTCGCCAGCAGCAGGGTGTCGCCTTCGGCGATCGGCAGCGTGACCGGCACCAGCTCCGGCAGGCTGTCGCCGACGACGCCGCCGAGCAGCAGCGCCGCCGCGGCCGGCGAGCGGTCGGCCGCCGGCGCCAGCAGGCCGGCGACGTTGCCGATCCCCAGCCAGGTCAGCGATCGCTCCCCGACGTCGATCCGCGCGACCGTCAGCGCGGCGCCGCGCGTGCCGGCGAGCGCGCTGTGGCAGGCGTTCACGGCGGCCGGCAGCGGCTCCTCGACGCAGTCGCGCAGGACGGCGGCGGCGCGTTCGGCCGCCTCGCCGGCGAGGGCGCCGTGGCCGAGCCCGTCGATCGCCGCCAGCAGCACGGCGTCACCGGCCGCGACCGCGACCCACGCGTCGCCGCTGATCTGCTCGCCGTCCGCGCAGGCGTGCGCGACGCCGAAGCTGACGTCCGGGTGCAGCAGCGCGCCCGCGGTCATGCCGGCGCCCACTTCGTCATCGTGATCGTCGTGCCGCGGCCGACGTGCGAGCTGATCGCGAAGTCGTCCATCAGCCGCCGCGCCCCCGGCAGCCCGATCCCGAGGCCGCCGCCGGTCGTGTAGCCGTCCTGCAGCGCGCGGTCGATGTCCTCGATCCCGGGCCCGTCGTCGCTGGCGATGACCTCCACGCCGCTGCGGCCGCGCCGCTCGATCTGCCGCACGACGATCTCGCCACGCCCGGCGTACGCGGTGATGTTGCGCGCGACCTCCGAGATCGCGGTCGCGATCAGCGTCAGATCGGTCAACGCGAGGCCGAGCTGCTCGGCGAGCCGCCGGCCCGCCTGGCGAGCGGCGACCACGTCATCGTCCGACGCGATCTCGACCCGCACCTCAGCTGACGGAGCCGCCATGGCGCCCGGCCTCCCCGCCGAGCGACTCGAGCAGGGCGAGGCCCTCCTCGAGGTCGAGGGCCGTGTGCACGTCTTCCAGTGACGTGCCCAGCTGCACCATCGCGAACGCGACCTCCGGCTGGATCCCCACCAGCACCATCTCAGCTCCTCGCAGCCGCGTCATCTGCGCGATCGCTCTCAGCGAGCGCGCGACGAACGAGTCCATCACGTCTATCGCGGCGACGTCGACGACGATCCCGCGCGAGCGGTAGCGCCCGACCTGCTCGATCAGCTTCTGCTGCAGGCGCAGGACGTCGGTGTCGGTCAGCGCCGTCTGGATCGAGGCGATCAGGACGCTGCCCTGTTTGAGGATCGGGACCGGCATCTGGACTGGCACGCGCACCCGTGGGCTAGCGGATCAGCTCCGCGGTCGCGTCGGTCCGCACCGTCACCTCGTAGCCGAGCAGCCGCTCAGCCTCCTCGATGCCGCCCTGGAGGTCGCCGACCGCGTTGACCTTCGAGAGGTCGACGCCGATCGTCACGAGCGTCTGGGCGATCTCCGACGAGAGGCCGGTGATGATCACGCTGGCGCCCATCAGCCGCGACGCCTCGACGGTCTGCACGAGGTTGTTCGCGACCGTCTGGTCGATCGTCGGCACGCCGGTGATGTCGATCACGACGACCTTCGCGCGGTTGGTGCGGATCCCGCGCAGCAGCTGCTCGGTCACCTGCCGCGCGCGCTGCGAGTCGAGCACGCCGATGATCGGGAGGATCAACAGCCGCTCGCGCACCTGGAGGACCGGCGTCGACAGCTCGCGGATCGCCTCCTGCTGCTGGCGGATGATGCGCTCGCGCTCCTGCACGAACGAGACGCCGACCGTGTTGGCGATTCGATTCGCGGCAGGCTCGTACGCGTCGAGAACCCGGTTGAGCAGGTCGAAGTCCGACTGGTACTTCTCGAACAGCGAGCGCGCGAGCACGTCACGCAGGAGCAGCACGATGCCGAGCACCTCGTCGGTCTCGACGCCACGGGGGATGATCCGCTCCGAGAGGTTGCGCGCGTAGTCCTGGAGCGCCTCGACCGAGCCGGTCTCGAGCACCTCGATGTAGTTGTCGTAGACCGACGTCGCCTCGGCGAAGATCTCGTCCGAGGTCATCGCCGTCAGCAGCTTCGCGTCGGTGATGCGGCGCGCCCACTCCTCGCGCAGCACCGTGCGGTTGCGACGCAGGTGGGCGACCAGCTCGCGCAGCAGCGACGCGCTCGACTCGCCGCCGCCTCCGGCCGCGGTCGCGGCAGGTCGTCTTGCTCTGCGCGCTGCTCTCCTACGTTCGGCCATCGTCTGTCCCCGAGTTCGATCGACGCGACTGCAAGTCTGACATCTGACTGGTCATGCGGGCGGAATCCGCACCGCGACGACGGCGAGGTCGTCGCGCGGCGGTCCGCCGGAAGCGTTCAGGACGGCGTCCTCGACGCGCTCGGCGGCCTTCGCGGCCGAGACGTCGCCGATCTCGCCGAGCAGCGCCCGCAGCTGGTCGACGCCGAAGACCTCGCGGCCGCGCTTGCGCACTTCCGTCACGCCGTCCGTGTACATCACCAGCAGATCGCCGGGCGCCAGCTCGACGGTGTCGGTGTGCAGGGATGGGTCGGGCACGACTCCAAGCACCGTCGAGTGCGTGCCGACCGCCTCGACCTCGCCGCCGGCGCGCCGCACCAGCGGCAGCGGATGGCCGGCGGTGACGAAGTCGACGCGCGCGCCGCCCTCGGGCCGCAGCGCGAGCTGGCCGTAGATCGCGGTGCAGAAGCGGTGGTCGGCGCGCTGGTCGAGGATCGCCTCGTTGAGCATCGCCATCACGCGCTCGGGGCGGTGCTCCCACAGCGCCGCGGCGCGCAGCGTGTAACGCACCAGCGCGGTCAGCGCGGCGGCGTGCGGGCCCTTGCCGCAGACGTCGCCGATCGCCAGGCCCCACGCGGTCCCGTTCGTTCTGAAGACGTCGTAGAAGTCGCCGCCGACGACCATCCCGTCGCCGGCCGCGCAGTAGCGCGCCTCGACGTCGAGGCCGTCGATCTTCGGCAGCCGCTGCGGCAGCAGGCTGCGCTGCAGCGTCTCGGCGATCTCGCGTTCGAGGCCGTAGATCTGCGCGTTGCCGATCGCGGCCGAGGCGACCTGCGCCAGCTGCACGAGGATCGCCTCGGCGCCGGGGTCGGTCGTCTCGGCGCCGAAGACCTCGATCTCGCCGACGACGAGGCCGCGGCGGCCGGTGAGGCTGGCGCGCAGGACGCTCTGGCCGGCCTGCGCCTGCTCGGAGGGGACCTCGCCGGAGGTCGCCGTCAGGGTCCGCCGCGGCTGCGCGCCGGGCAGCTCCAGGTGGGCGCGCGCCGAGCGGCCGCCGAGCACGTGACGCGCCTCTGCCGTCACGAGGTCGATCACGTCGGCGACCGGCAGCGCCGCGTTGAGCGCGACCGAGACCTCCGCGACCGACTGCAGCTGGCGGGCGTGCTCGTGCTCCAGCCGTGCCACCTCCTGCACCTCCAGGTAGCCGCGGTGGGCGATCTCGAAGGTCGCGAGGCTCTCGCGCAGGAAGTCGGCGGCGCGCTCGGCCAGCAGCGCGCGCTGCTGCGCGTCGCGCTCGGGAAGGACGCCCTCGGCGACGGCGCGGCGATGGGCCTCGGCCAGCTCCAGCAGGCTGAGGTGGCCGCCGACGGCCTCCCGGCTCAGCTCGTAGGCAGGCGTCACGTCGGCTTCGTCGCCGGAGACCAGATAGCGCAGGAAGGCACGCCGGTAGCGGTCGCCGAAGCTCCCGTCGGTGCGCGCTCCGTCATCGCGTGTGACGCTCACAGGGCGGAAGGATATTGCGGGGACGGCGGCGGAGCGAATCAGGCGTGGTCGATCTCGCACCAGACGCAGGTGCGTCCGGTCCCGCGCTCGACGCCCCAGCGATCGGTCAGCTCGGCGACGATCGACAGGCCCCAGCCGGAGCGCTTGTCATCGCGGTCGACCGTGCTCTCGGCGACCGCGCCGCCGAGCGCGCGCGGGTCGGTCACCTCGATCCGCGTCCCCTGCCCGCGCCGGCGCACGACGAGCGCGATGCCGTCGTCCTCCCGGCGGGCGCCGTGGCGGACGGCGTTGGTGACCAGCTCGGAGATGATCAGCAGCGCCGCGTCACGACGATCCTGCGGCCAGTGCGCGAGCGCCTCCGCGGCGGCGTGGCGGGCGTGCTGCGGCGCGTCGGGGCCGGCCGCGAGCGTGACCGCGATGCCGCCCGGAAGGGCGCCGTCGGGTTGGCGGGAGCTGGCCAGCGATCCGGACGTGGAAGGGCGGCCACCGCGCGTCATCGAGCGAACGCGGCTGTCGAAGAGGGGCGATTCGGCATGCATTGCTGATCCGTCGCTACCCGCAAGTGGCGTGGCGGCAACCTCGCAAGGTCATTAGGCATCGTCCGCGCGGGCAGGGGGTATGTGTCCGACAGATGACCAGTCTGGAACCGACACCAGCGTTCGACGTCTCGGTCGAACGCCGCGAGGCGACGCTCGTGGCCGCTCCGGCGGGCGAGCTCGACCTCGCCACCGCGCCGCAGCTGATCGCCGCGCTGCGGTCACACGACGACTACGAGCGGCTGGTGATCGACCTCCGCTCGCTCAGCTTCATGGACTCCTCGGGGCTGCGCCTGCTGGTCGCCGAGACCGACCGCGCGAGCAGAGGCGGCTATGTGCTGCAGCTCGTGCGCGGAGGCCCCGAAGTCGGGCGCCTGCTGCGGTTGACGCGGCTCGACGAGAAGCTGCCGTTCATCGACGCCGACGCGGTGTAGACGCGCGCCGCGTGCGCGCCGCGTCCACGGCGCGCGCCGCGCGCCTTGGACGCGGCGCTCAGCGCCCGGTCAGCCGGAAGGCGACCAGCGCGAGGTCGTCGCGGAAGCCGCCGGGGCCGGCCGCAAGCCCGTGCACGAGCGTGTCGACGGTCGGGCCGGGAGCGGCCGAGCCGGTCGCCGCCAGCGCACCGGCGAGCTGCTCGGGTGACAGCAGGCGCGGCGCGCGCGCCTCCGTCAACCCGTCGGTGTAGAGCAGCAGCAGGTCGCCGGGGGCGAGCGTCGTCACGCGCTCGTGCAGGTGCGGGTCGGGGAAGACGCCGAGCAGCGTGCCGGGCTCGCCGACCAGATCGCAGCGGCCATCGGCGCGCCGCACCAGCGGCGGCATGTGGCCGCCGAGCGCGACCGTCACCCGCGCCGGGTCGGCGGCGAGGTCGAGCGCGGCCAGCGCGACAGTGCAGAAGCGCCCCTCGGAGTCCTCGCGGCAGATCGCTCTGTTGGCCGCTCTCAGGATCGACGCCGGGCCGGGCTCGTACGGCGCGACCGCGCGGATCGTGTGGCGCACCAGCGCCGTCAGCGCGGCGGCGTCGGCGCCCTTGCCGCAGACGTCGCCGATCGTCAGCAGCCAGCGCTGCTCGTCGCAGCGGAAGACGTCGTAGAAGTCGCCGCCGACCGTCATCCCGGCGGTCGCGGGGACGTAGCGGACGGCGACCTCGGCGCCGGGCACGCACGGCGCCGCGTCGGCCAGTAGCCCGCGCTGCAGCGCGACGGTGAGGTCGTGCTCCTGCGCGAGCGCGCGCGTGAGACCGCGCCGCTCGATCTCGTGCCCGGTCACGTCGACGAAGACGCCCAGCACGCCGCGGACGCGGCCGTCGGGGTCGCGCACCGGCGAGAACGTCGCCTCGTACCAGCTGTTGCCCTCGCAGGCCGTCGGCGCGTGCGACGGCACCGGCAGCCGATCGAGCGCGACCGTCTCGCCGGTTCGCATGACGCGCCGGAACAGCTCGTCGGCGGCGTCGAGCACCTCCGGGAACGCCTCCGCGAAGGTCAGCCCGACGAGCGCGTCGCCGCCCGGCAGCAGCTCGCGAGCGCGCTCGTTGGCGAAGCGGTAGCGGTAGTCGTCGCCCCAGAGGAGGACGATCCCGACCGGCGCGTGCACGAGCACGTCGGCCAACAGCTCGCGATCCTCGCCGAGGATCCGCAGAGCCTCCTCGAAGGCGTGCGCGGTGGTGACCGGCTGACCCATCTCGACCTCCTCAGGGTGGTTTTGAGCTACCCCCGCCGACGCGCCGGCAGTCGCGCTCTCCGAAGCTGGCGCATACTGGGTCCGATGGATGCCGCCGCCTCCTCGGGCCGGCCCGTCACGCTCGCGTGGCGGCTCCCGCCGCAGCTGCTGTTCGTGATCGGCGCGCTCACGCAGTACGTCGGCGCCGGCCTCGCCGTGCTGCTGTTCGCGCGCGTCCCGGTGATCGGCGTCGCGTGGCTGCGCGTGCTCGCGGCGGCGGTCGTGATGGTGCTGTGGGCGCGGCCGTGGCGGCTGGACGGCGGCGGCGCGGAGGCGCGCTGGACGCCGGCGCGGATCCGCCTCGTCGTCGGCTTCGGGCTCGCGCTGGCCGGCATGAACGCCTGCTTCTACCTGGCGATCGACCATCTCCCGCTCGGCACCGCGGTCGCGCTCGAGTTTGCCGGCCCGATCGCCGTCACCGCGCTCGGCTCGCGTGGCCGTCGCGACGCGCTGGCGCTCACGACCGCAGCGTGCGGTGTGCTGCTGCTGGCCGACGTGCACGTCTCCGGCAGCCCACTCGGGGTCGCGCTCGCGCTCGCCGCCGGCGCCTGCTGGGCCGGCTACATCGTGCTCGGCCACCGCGTCGCGGCCGATGCGGCGATCGGCGGGCGCCAGGGGCTCGCGGCGGCGATGGCGCTCGGGGCGCTCGCGCTGGCGCCGTTCGGCGCGCCCGGCTCGCTCGACGCCTTCCTCTCGCCGCTGCTGCTGGTCGCCTGTGTCGCCGTCGGCCTGATGTCGAGCGTGATCCCGTACGCGCTCGACCAGGTCGCGATGGCGCGGCTGCCACGCGCCCGCTTCGCGCTGCTGCTGGCGCTGCTGCCCGCGACCGCGACGGTCGCCGGGCTGGTCGTGCTCGGGCAGGTTCCGGGCGTCGCCGAGACGGTCGGGATCGCGCTCGTCGTCGCCGCGACGGCGCTCGGCAGCCACGCGGAGTGACGTCACGTAGCCTGTCGCGCGCATGACGCTCGTCGAACGCGACCAGGAGCTGGCGGCGCTCGCCGCCGCCGCGCAGGCCGCCGCCCGCGGAGAAGGCGGCGTCGTGCTGCTGGAAGGGGTCGCGGGGATCGGCAAGACCGCGCTGCTGCGCGGCGCCCGCGAAGCGGCCGAGAGCGCGGGGCTGACGGTCGTCGCCGGGGTCGCTTCCGCGCTCGACCGCGACTTTCCCTTCGGGCTCGTGCACCAGCTGCTCGACCCGCTGCTGGCCGGCGGCGACGGCGAGCGCCGCGCGCGGCTGTTGTCGGGCGCGGCCGCGCAGGCGGAGCCGGTCCTCAGCCCGCTCGGTGCCGGACCCGCGCAGCCGGCGCCGACCCACGCGGTCCTGCACGGCCTCTACTGGCTCGTCGCGAACCTCGCCGAGGAGGGGCCGCTGGCGCTGCTCGTCGACGACCTGCACTGGGCCGACGTCTCGTCGCTGCGGCTGCTCGAGTTCCTCGGCCGCCGCCTGCAGGGGCTGCCGGTGCTGCTCGTCGGCGCGACGCGCGTCGGTGAGCCGGGCGCCGACGCCGAGCTGCTGGCGGCGCTGGCGGGCGGGCCGGCGACGCGCGTGCTGCGCCCGGCGCCGCTGACCGCCGATGGTGCCGAGCGGCTGCTGGCGGAGACGCTCGGCGGCGCGCCGGAGGCGCCGTTCGTGCAGGCCGCGGTCGGCGCGACCGGCGGCAACCCGCTGCTGCTGCGCGAGCTGGCGCGCGCCGCCGCCGAGCAGGGGCTGAGCGGCAGAGGCGAGGAGTCGCCGCAGCTCGACGCGATCGGCTCCGCCGACCTCGTCGCCGCGGTCGAGCGACGGCTGGCGGCGCTCGGCCCCGACGCGGGCGCGGGCGCGCGCGCCGCGGCGGTGCTCGGCGAGCGGGCGACGCGCGACGGCCTCGCCGCGC
>NZ_JAWSTH010000145.1:0-13192 GCF_033542075.1 Conexibacter stalactiti | reverse complement strand
GAGCCGTCGGCCCCGGCGCCACCGCCGGCGAGCGCCGCCGCGCTCGCGCCGGTCGCCGCGGCGGCGAACAGGTCGCCGGACCCGACCGCGACGAGCGCATCGCGTCCGCCGCCGCGCGCCGCGACCGGCGCGGGTGCCTCGACGCTGCTGCTGCGCTGCGCGACGTGGCTGCCGGGCCAGGCGTCGAAGGCGACGACGGCCGAGGCGATCACGAACAGGCAGGCGGCTGCCGCGAGCAGCGCTCCCGTCGTCCCCAAGCCGGCGATGTAAGCCCGTGTCACGCGCATCTTCTCCCCCGTAGTCGACGCCCGACAGCCGGCCAGGATACGGGTGCGTCAGGTTCCTGACAAACGTTTCCGTCCAATCAGGAGAATTAGTGCGCTTTTGGCGCGAACGCCGCTGTGCTTGGCGCTCAGGCGGTCGCGGGGCGACGCCGCTTGGCGTCTCTCGGCGCGGGCGGCTGCGGCCGTCCCTCGCCGATCAGCGTGCCGCCGTTGCGGGCGCGCATCACGAGCAGCCAGACGACCCCGAGCAGGAACATGACCAGGCTCTCGACCTGTGCCGCCGTCATGAAGCCGACGACCGACTCGTTGCGGCGCGCGAACTCGACGAGGAACCGCTCCACGCCGGCGCCGATCAGGTAGAAGCCGAACAGCACGCCAGGCCGGAAGCGGTCGCGCAGGTTCCACAGCACGAATGCGAGCAGGCCCATCGACAGCGTCTCGTAGATCGGCGTCGGCTGCACCTCGACGCCGGGGTCGGTCGGCACCGAGCCGTGCGGGAAGCCCATCGCCCACGGCAGGTCGGACTCCTTGCCGTAGTCGCCGTCGCCGGAGATCTGGCAGCCGATGCGACCGATCGCGTAGCCGAGCGGCAGGCCTATCGCGGCCATGTCGACGAGCGCCAGCGACATGAAGCCGCGCCACTTCGCCCAGATCAGCACCGCGATCACGCCGCCGATCAGACCGCCGTACCAGATCAGCCCGGAGCCGCTGAAGATGTTGCCGAAGAAGTCGTCCTTGACGTCATCCCAGTTCTGCAGCAGGAAGTAGCCGCGGGCGCCGATCAGGCCGCCGATCAGCGCGACGAAGAGGATCTCGTACGCCCAGTCGACGGGCTTGTGGATCTCCTTCAGCCGCCGCGCGACGACCGCCGCCCAGCAGAGGAAGTTCAGTGCGAAGAAGATCCCGAAGGTCTGCAGCTCCAGCCCGAAGACGTCGATCGATCTCAGCACGGGCTGAAGGCTACTGCGCGCGCGGGTCCGGCCGGCGCGCGGGTCAGCCGAGGTAGTTGAGCGGCTGCACGGCGCCGCCGTTGACGCGCACTTCGAAGTGCAGGTGCGCGCCGAAGGAGTAGCCGGTGTTGCCGACCGCGCCGATCACCTGCCCCTGCGAGACCGTCTGTCCGACGCTGACGCCGATCGACGACTGATGGCCGTAGCAGGTGGAGACGCCGCCGCCATGGTCGATGCAGGTGAAGTTGCCGTAGCCGCCGCTGACGCCCGCGAGGATCACGCTGCCGGAGCCGGCCGCGCGGATCGGGGTGCCCTCGGGGGCGCCGAGGTCGAGTCCCTCGTGGAATCTCGTGATGCCGGGGCCGGTGCGGTAGCCGAAGGCGCTCGTGATCGGGGCGTTGACCGGCCAGATGAAGGTGCCGCCGCCTCTGATCGGGCCGGGGGCTGTCGCCGTGCTGGTCGGGTTCTGCGCCGCGCGGATCTTGCGCTCGATCTTCGCCTGCTCGTCCTGGAGACCGTCGATGTCCTCGTTGATCTCGTTCGCGGTCGAGCGCACCTGCCGCAGCAGGTCGCGCTTGCCGGCGCGGAGGCGGTCGACGGCGTCGCGTCTTCTCTCGACGGCGATGCGGGCGCGCGCGACCTCGTTGCGGTGCTCGTAGATCTGCTCGGCGATCGCCTGCTGTCTTCTCTCGAGCGTGTCGAGCCGTCTCGTCTCGTCGGCGGCCTCGGCCTTCGCGTCTCTGACGGACGTGATGATCTGACGGTCCTGCTCGCCGATCCGCTGCAGGTAGGCGCCGTTCTCCAGCAGCTCCGCGAAGCCGTCGGAGTCGAGCACGACGCTGACGATGTCGGGCTCGTCGGACTTGTACAGCTCGACGAGGCGGGCGGCGAGCGTTCTGCGCGCGGCGTTCAGACGCGTTCTCAGTCTCGCGAGGCGGGCGCGCACGACGCGCAGCTCCTCCTGCGTTCTCGCCAGCTCCAGCTTCTTCGCGTCGAGGTCGCCCTGAATCCGGTCCTGCGTGCCTTGGAGCCTGTCGACGTCGGTCTGGAGCGCGTCGATTCTGGTCGTGTAGGCGGTGATGTCGCTCGTCAATATCCGCGCTCTCCCGCGCACTCTGTCGAGCTGACCCTCCTTCTGGTCGAGCTGGCCCTCGATTCTGTCGAGGTCCGACTGCGGATCGGCGCTGGAGATCAGCGGCAGGGCCGCCCACAGGACGAGCGGCAGCAGAAGGGTGGCGAGGAGGATGCGGAGGCGCATGCGACGGGCGAGTCTAGGTCCGGTCCCACGCACGCTCAAGCGCGCGTTCACTGTTATGGATCGGCGACCGGGCCGGTGGCCGGTTCGACTGCGAATTGCAGGCGATTCGGCGCGATTCAGGGTAGCAACGGCCCCTCGGCACTGCGATATTGGTCCAGATCTTGCAGGAAATCACGGTTGGCTTTTCGCTTTCCGCACGCGCGTGTGTAACCTCGGCGATCAGCCGTATGGGACCCCATCGCGACGACATGCGCCACGCGCGCCAGCCCGGTGCCCTCGGCGGTGATATCGCCGGCCATGTCGAGGCGATCGTGCGCGCGGCCGAGCGCGAGGCGCTGGCCGCCGAGCGCGCGATCGAGGAGCGGCGCCGCAGCGCCGAGGAGGAGGTCCGCCGCTACCTCGCCGCCTCCCGCCTCCACGTCGACGCCGAGGCGGCCGCGCGCGCCGCGCGCCTGGAGACGTTGAGCGGCGCCGCCCGCCGTCTCGCCGACGAGCTCTCCGACGCCGCGGCCGCGCTCAACGCCGAGCTCGCGCGCGGCGATGCCGAGCTGCACGGCACGCTTCCGCGCACGCCATGGCCGACGGCGCCGGCCCCCGCCCCCGCTCCGAACGTCACCTCGTTCCAGCCGCGCGAGGTCGTGAGTGAGCCGGTGCCGGAGTCCGCTCCCGAGCCGTTCGAGCAGCCCGCCCCCGCGCCGCGCCCGACGTGGGCGCGAGTCGCCGAGCCCGCTCCGGCTCCGCCGTCGCCGCAGCCGGCCGGCGAGGTCACCAACGCCGCGCGGCTGGTCGCGATCGAGATGGCCGTCGGCGGCGCGCCGCGCGCCGACGTCGACAGCCATCTGCGCAACCGCTTCGGCGTCGAGGACACGGCGCCGCTGCTCGACGACGTCTTCGGTGCGGAGTCGCACGCAGCCAGCCGGCTCGCGTGGGGCGAGCCGTAGCTTAGGAGCGCCTGAGCCAGGTCTGCGATCATGGACGCCGACCTGCACTCAGGAGGATCGCCGCTCATGCCCCGCCCATCGAACTTCGGCAAGGACACCGGGCTCCAAGTCCGGATGACGATGACCTTGTTCCTGCTCGGCCTCGTCTATGCCGTGTTGGTCGGCATCGTCGTCGCCTCCGGCTACATGGCCCTCCTGATCGTCGTCGGCGGTCTGCTGGCGCTGCAGTTCTTCGCCTCCGACAAGCTCGCCCTGCACGCGATGGGCGCCCGCGAGGTCTCGCCCCAGGAAGCGCCGCAGCTGCACGCGATGGTCGAGCGCCTGTGCGTCCAGGCCAACCTGCCCAAGCCGCGCGTCGCCGTCGCCAACACGCCGATGCCGAACGCCTTCGCGATCGGCCGCTCGCCGAAGAAGGCGACCGTCTGCGCGACGACGGGGATCATGGACCTGCTCTCCCCCGCGGAGCTCGAGGGCGTGATGGCGCACGAGCTGACGCACGTGCAGAACCGCGACGTGATGGTGATGACGATCGCCGGCTTCTTCGCCGCGATCGCCTCCTACATCGTCCAGTTCGGCTTCTTCTTCGGCGGCGGCTCCAGCGACGACGACGACGGCCCCGGCTTCATGGTCGTGATCCTCGTCTCGGTCGTCGTCTACATCATCTCCTTCCTGCTGCTGCAGGCGCTTTCGCGCTACCGCGAGTTCGCCGCCGACCGCGGCGCGGCGATCATCACCGGCCGCCCCAGCGCGCTCTCCTCGGCGCTGATGAGAATCTCGGGGACGATGGACCGCATCCCCCAGCGCGACCTGCGCGCCTCGGAGGAGCTGGCGGCCTTCTACATCTTCCCGCCGCACGCGAAGAACTCGCTGATGGGCCTCTTCTCGACGCACCCGCCGATGGAGAAGCGGATCGCGGCCCTGAGCCGGCTCGAGTCCCAGCTGCAGGGCAGCGCGTAGTCCATGGGCCTGTTCGACATCCTGACCGGCAAGCGCAGACTCGCGAGACCTGCGCCGGACCGGCTGTTCGCGATGACGACGGCGAACGTCAAGTTCGAGACCGAGCTGGGGATCCACAGCCGCGGCAGAGCCGGCATCGTCTTCCAGGCGCTGGCGACCGCTGACTTCGAAGGGATCGTCAGAGAGATGGTCGAGGTCGTCGAGGGCATCTCCGACGACTCCGACACGAAGGTCGAGTCGAGAGACGACGAGTACGGCTACCGCTGGATCGTCCTCAGAGACAAGGACTTCGACGATCTCGTCGTCGGCATCAACGCCGTCAGCGGCGCGCTCGAGGCCGGCGGCTACGGCGACCGCATCCTCTGCGCCGTCTTCGGCTTCCAGGACTCGTCCGGCAGACCGCTCTACTGGATCTACAACTACAAGCGCGGGGCGTTCTACCCCTTCGTCCCCGCCGGCGGCGCCCAGCAGCGCGACAGCGAGTCCGAGCTGCGTCTCAAGGCCCAGGTCGGCGCCGAGCTGCCGATCGAAGCCGAGCTCGAGCGCTGGTTCCCGCTCTGGGGCATCCCGATCTGAGCTGGAAACGCGGAGCGCCGGCACGAAGGCCGGCGCTCGGGGCTGCGGGTTCGACGCCGGCCGAACCCGCGACGGAATCGGCGCCAGCCGATTCCGCGGTCAGCCCGGGATCAGGCCCTCGCCCGTGAACTCGTGGCGGGCCTCTTCGTAGGAGGTGTCCGCCGGCGGGACGATCACGTCGGAGCCGTGCAGCTCGTCCGCGGCGAGCGGTGTGCCCTCGCCGCGGATCAGCTCGACGATCTGCGCGAACAGCGCGAGGAACTTCGGCTCGTCCTCGGCCTCGGCCGCGGCGACCGCGTCGTTGTCGAGCTGGTTGAGGCGGTCAGCGACCTCGTCGGCCAGCTTGTACTGGCCCTCGCCCGAGATGCGGACGATCATGCCGGCTTCTCCGTGCCGGCCGGAGCGTCCCCGGCGGCCGTGTCGCCGGCGCCCAGCTCCGGCGCGGGCGCGCTGCCACCGCCGAGCTCGGCCTTCAGCTTCTCCAGCTCACTGTCGACCGCTCCGCCGGAACCGAGCTGCGCCAGCTGGCGGTCGATGTCGTCCGTGCCGTCGCCGAGCTGCGTCAGGTCGTCGAACGCCCCGGCCTTCTCGAGCTCGTCCATCGCACCCGCGCGGGCGCGCATGTTCTCGGTCTTGTCGAGCGCGCGCTGCATCGCGAGGCCGACGTCGGCCATCTCCTCGCCGACACCGGTCGCCGCCTCGGAGATCCGCACCTGCGCCTCGGCCGCGGAGTACTGCGCCTTGACGACTTCCTTCTTGGAGCGGAACGCCTCGATCTTCGACTGCAGCTTCGCCTGGTTGTCGATCATCGACTGCTGCTGCTGCTCGAGCTCGGCGATCTGCGTGTCGAGACCCTGCAGCTCGCCCTGGATCGCGGCCTTGCGCTCGAGCGCCGTGCGCGCGAGCGGCTCGTTGCCGGCCGCCAGCGCCTGACGCGCCTGCGTGTCGAGCTTGACGACCTGCTGCTCCATCTTCTGCGACTGCAGCTGAAGGCGCTTCTTGGACGTGACGACGTCCGCGAGCCCCTTCTTCACGTTCTGCAGCAGCTCCATCTGCTTCTGGTAGCTGTACTCCAGCGTCTCTGAAGGATCCTCTGCCTTGTCCAGCAGCTTCGAGATCTTCGACTTGACGACGGTGGAGAAGCGCCCGGACAGGCCGGCCATTCAGGATCCTCCTAGGACAGGGACGTGGATCAGAAGATCAAGCCTACCGAGCGAGGCTCGCCGCCGAAGGGCGGCGAACCGTACGGAGCTCAGAAGTTCTCGGGGTGGCGCGACTTGAAGCCGCGCGTGGAGTACTTGCCGGGCCGCCAGCGCGGGCCGGACTCGCCGGGACCGCTGGTGTCGAGCCGCAGGCCGGCGATCACGACGAAGGCGTGACCGGGGTTCGTGTAAACCGTGATCCACGTGCCTCTGCCGGATTCCTCCCACGACATGAAGCTGGAGGAGTCGAGCGGGCTGTCGAGCAGGCCGGCGCCGTTGAGCGCGTAGGAGACCGTTCCGGAGCAGTCGTAGCCGGCGGCGCGGAAGCTCTTGTGACCGCCGCCGTAGACGTACGGCTTGCCGAGCAGATCGTTGGCCGCCCAGACGGCCTCCTGCACCTCGACCGGAGCCGCCGCGGGGGCGTACGCGATGCCGTCTCTGAAGACGGCGCGGGAGCCCGGGACGGTCGGACGGGTGTCGGCCGGCGGGACGTAGTCGGCGCTGGCGCCGCCGCCGCTGCCGACAGGCGGAGCCGCCTCCTGCTCTTGCGCTTCTTGGACCTGCGGGGCGGCGGCAGGGGCCTTCTTCTTCTTGGCCGCCTTCTTGCCCTTGGGGGCTCTCGTCGTCGCCTCGCTCGTGACGCCAGCTCCGCCCGAGACCGCCGCGTTCGCCGCGGGGGCCCAGGTGGCCGTGACCGTCATGAGACCCAGCGCGACCAGGGTCCGTGCGCGCAACAGCTTCCTCTTTCGTCGGCCTCCGGGGTTAGCTGTCGGGCTGGCGCGGAAAGAGCCGGCGCCTCCCACGGATGTACCGCGGAATTAGCCCCAAACGACTTGGGTCCCCCGGTCCAGGGCTTCGGGCCCCGGATTCGGCGTTGGGCGGCATCCTAGGGATCGCTCCGGCGTTACGTCAACCCTGCGCGAATATGGAAATTCCCGCGTATTGCGGTCTGATGTCGTCGCGGGCCCCTAGGATTCCGCCGCATGTCCCTCTCTCATCTTCTCTTTAGGCGCCGGACGCGGCCGTTCGCCGCCGCGGTGCCGCTGCTGCTCGTGACCTGCACCCTGGCCGCCTGCGGCAGCGAGGAGGAGCAGAAGGCCGCCGCCCCCACCGACGGCCCCGCGACGCTCGCGCCGTCCAACGCGATCGCGTACGGCGAGGTGCTCGTGCGCCCCGAGGGCGACGTCGAGGAGGGGGTCCTCACCGCCGCGAGACGGATGCTGCGCGTGACCGATCCCGGCAGAGAGCTGCGGCGCCTGCTCGACGAGGGACTCGAGGAGACCGACAGAAACTTCTTCTCCGAGGAGATCGACCCGTTCCTCGGCGACTCGATCGGCGGCTTCCTGCTGATCGAGAACCCGGCCGAGGCGGAGTCGCCCGACGGCGCGGTGATCATCGAGGTCAGAGATCAGGCGGCGGCCGAGAGAGCGCTTGCGAGAGACGTCGACCCGGCCGACAGAAGAGCGACCTACGAGGGCGTCGAGTACACCGTCGACGCTGACGACGGCTCGGCCTACGGCTTCGTCGACGACTACCTCGTCGGCGGCACCGAGGAGGGCTTCAGAGCTGCGGTCGCCGCTTCCAGAGGCAGATCGCTGGCCGACGAGGAGCGCTTCACCGACGCTGCCGACGGGCTGCCCGAGGACCGCCTCGCGTGGGGCTACGCGGAGCCGCGCATGATCGTCGAGCTGCTGAGAGAGCAGGCGCTCGCCGATCCCGAGCTGAGAGGCGCGCTCGAGGGCCAGGAGGAGCAGCTCGACAGAGCGCTCGGCAGCGAGCCGATCACGATGGCGCTGACCGCGCGCGCCGATCAGGTCGTCTTCGAGTTCGCCTCCGGCTCGGCCGAGCTGCCGACGGCCGGCGACAGCGCCGTCGCGCTCGGCGATCTGCCGGGCGAGGCGTGGGCCGCGCTGGCCGCGCCGCTGGACGGCGAGACGATCACCCAGCAGCTGAGACAGTCGGAGGTCTACGACATGGCCGCGACCGAGGTCCGCAACCTGCTCGGCCTCGACCTCGACGCCGACCTGCTGGGCTGGCTCGACGGCGTCGCCGCGTTCGTCGGCGGCACCTCGCTGACCGACGCCGCGGCCGGCATCGTGCTCGGCTCCAGCGACCCCGCCGCGACCGAGCGGGCGGTCGACGGGATCGAGCGCTTCGCCAAGCGCTCCGGGCTCTCGACGACGCCGACGACCGGCGGCGGCCACGGCTTCCAGCTGCACTTCCCGCAGGTCCCGCAGCCGCTGGCGCTGCTCGCCGACGGCGACAAGCTCGCGCTCGGCCTCGGCGTCGCATCCGCGCGCGAGGCGCTCGATCCGGAGTCGCCGCTGTCGGAGACCGAGCCGGGCAAGTCGGCGATCGAGTCGCTCGGCGACGGCTACGAGGCCGGCTTCCTGCTCGTGCCGGGGCCGCTGATGTCGCTGCTGGAGGGCTTCGGCGTCGATCAGGATCCGGACTTCGCCGAGATCCGCAGCTACGTCTCGGCGTACAGATCGATCGTCGCCGGCACCAAGCAGGACGGCGATCGCGTCTCCGCGAAGCTCGTGCTCAACCTGCAGGACCCCGACGACGACGCGGGCGACGACACGACGCCGTGACGCGGGCGCTTCACAATTGATCGACTCGGTCCGGCGAGCGGCGGGCTATGGTGCGGGGCCGATGTTGCGCCGCCGCCTCGCCCTCGCCGGACTGCTGTTGTCACTGACGACCGGACTCGCCGCCTGCGGCGGCGGTGACGACGACGGCGGCAAGACGACCACGATCGTCACGCCGCAGATCGGCTCCAGCGGCGACGAGCCGGAGGCTGTGCAGCAACTCGGCTTCCCCGGCTTCGCGACGAAGAACACGACGCGCGTCGGCGGCTCGGACTCGATCGCCAGCGCCGCCGCCGCGGCCCGCGCCGTCTACCCCGGCGGCGCGCCCAACACGCAGCCGCCGGCGGTCGCGGTCGTCGACCAGGACTCGTGGCAGGCCGGCCTGGCCGCCGCGGTGCTGATGAGCAGACCGCTGCGGGCGCCGATCCTCCTGAGCGACGGCAGATCGCTGCCGGAGGCGAGCGAGGAGGCGCTGAGAGCGCTCGCGCCGACCGGCGTCAGCCCGCTCGGCGGGATGCAGGTCGTGCGCGTCGGCTCCGACACGCCGGCGCCGGCCGGCTTCCGCTCGACGACGATCGAGGGCGACGACCCGGCGGCGCTGGCGGCTGCCGTCGACAGATTCCAGTCGGCCGCCTCCGGCAGAGCGACGAAGACGGTGATGGTCGTCTCCAGCGAGGACCCCGCCTTCGCGATGCCGGCGGCCGCCTACGCCGCCAAGAGCGGCACGCCGATCCTGTTCGTCAGCAGAGACACGATCCCGGGCGCGACCTTCGCCGCGCTGCAGGCGCACGGCAGACCGCGGATGTACCTGCTCGGGCCTGAGACGGTGATCAGCGCGAGAGTCGAGAGAGCGCTGAGAGGGCTCGGGAGAGTCACGCGCATCTCCGGCGAGGATGCCGTCAGAAACGCGATCGCCTTCGCGCGGTACAGCGACGGCAGCTTCGGCTGGGGCGTCGTCGACCCCGGTCACGGGCTCGTCTTCGCCAACGACAGACGCCCGGCCGACGCCGCCGCCGCGGCGCCGTTGTCGGCGAGCGGCACCTACGGACCGCTGCTGCTGCTCGACGACGCGACGACCCTGCCGCTGCCGCTGGGCGAGTACCTGCTGGACATCCAACCGGGCTACGAACGCGATCCGGTCCGCGGCGTTTACAATCACGCCTGGCTGATCGGCGACGAGGCGGCGATAACGCTTCCGGTCCAGTCGCGCATCGACAGCCTCCTGGAGATCTCCCCCGTCAGAACGAGCGCGCCGTGAGCAGATTCGAGCATCCTGACCGCCTGCGCCCCGGGCGCGAGGTCACCGTCGACGACGTCCGTCAGCTGATGGGCGCCTCCACCCCGCATTTCGCGCTGCAGCTGCGCGAGCGGATCCGCCGGCTGATCAGAGGCCTCCCGGCCGATCACCCGGCCCGCGTCGAGGGCGAGCGTGAGATCGCGCGCCTCGAGGGCATCGCCTTCCACGGCGAGGTCCGCGGCACCCCGGCCCAGCCGGGCATGAAGACGCTCGCCAGCGTCGACGACGCGGCGTAGGCGTTCGTCACAGCAGTCGCGCGGTCGCGCGCGGGTTTACGGCCTCCGTCGCGCCTGCCAGCAGCCGTTTCGCGACCACTTCGCAAATTTCGCGCCGACTGCGGGTGTCGGCACTTCGCGGTACCGCATAGTGGCTCGCGATGCCGGCGCCGCTCGATCCTCTCGTCGCCCCCAGTCAGCTCGCCTACGAGCAGGCGAGCGCGGCGCTGGCGCGACAGCATGAGAGCCTGGAGGCGCTGCGCGGTCGCGCCGTCGCGCTGCTGACGGCGGCGACCGTCGTGGCATCGCTGTTCAGCGGATGGGTGCTTTCGAACCGCGCCCTCGGTTTGCTCGGATGGCTTGCCATTGCCGCGTTCGTCCTCGTCGCATGCGTGTGCCTGTTCGCTGCCGCCCCACACGTCCAGCTCGAGCGTGGGATCAAGCCATCCGTTCTGCTCGCCGCGGTCGATCGTGACCAAGGGCTGCGCGAGCCCGGCGCGGCGCATCGGGCGGTGGCTCTCCATCTGGAAGCGAGTTACGGCAGAAACAACACGGTCCTCGCTCGAATTGCCACGACTCTGCAAATTGCGGTCTCGATCCAGGCCGTTGCAGTACTTTGCTGGGTAGCGGAACTGGTCTTGATCTCGTAGCGTCGTGGCATGAGATCGCTTCCGCCCGAGTTGGACCATGACGTGATCCACCGCGAGACGGGCCTCCCGAATCCGATGTGGCAGGGTGAGCCCGGGGCCGGTGTGTTTGCCGAGGCCGGTCGGCGGGTGTTGCGGGCGCTGAGGCGGGTCGTGCGCTGGCCGGCCGCGAAGCGGGCCCGCAGCGCCGACCAGTGAGTTAGGCTCGCGCCCATGCGGCTTGGACTCTTCCTCGCGTACTGGCCCTGGTTCACGCCCCAGGAGCAGGTCGACCTCGCCGTGCTCGGCGACGAGCTGGGGCTCGACTCGATCTGGATCTCGGAGGCGTGGGGACAGGACGCCGTCTCGGTGCTCGGGCTGCTCGCCGGCAAGACGGAGCGGATCGCGCTCGGCTCCGGGCTGATGCAGATCCCCGCCCGCCAGCCGACCGCGACCGCGATGGCAGCTGCCTCGCTCGACGTCTTGAGCAACGGCCGCTTCCGGCTCGGCCTCGGCCTCTCCGGGCCGCAGGTCTCGGAGGGCTGGTACGGCACGCCGTTCAAGAGACCGCTCGGGCGCACGCGCGAGTACGTCGAGATCGTGCGCAAGGTGCTGGCGCGCAGAACGGTCACCTACGAGGGCAGCGAGTGGACGCTCCCGCTGCCGCCGGACGCGCCCGGCGCAACCGGCCTCGGCCGCCCGCTGAAGCTGCTCGCCAAGCCGGTGCAGCAGCGGATCCCGGTCTACCTCGGTGCGATCGGGCCGAAGGCGGTCGAGCAGACCGGTGCGATCGCCGACGGCTGGCTGCCGTTCCTGCTCCATCCCGACCAGCCGGACGTCCTGCTCGATCCGCTGCGACGCGGCGCGCAGGGAGCGGGCCGCACGCTCGCCGAGATCGACGTCGCGCCGGTCGTGCCGACGGCGGTCGCCGACACGGTCGCCGAGGCGCGCGACCACGTCCGCCCGTGGCTGGCCTTCTACCTTGGAGCGATGGGCGCCAAGGACAAGAACTTCTACGTCGAGCTGGCCGACTCCTACGGACACGGCGACGCCGCGCGGCTCTGTCAGGAGCGCTTCCTCGACGGCGACCGCGTCGGCGCCGCGCAGGCGCTCGACGACGAGCTGATCGACATCGCGACGATCGCGGCGACGCCGCAGACGCTCGCCGGCCGCATCGAGCGCTACCGCGCGATCGGCGCCGACACGCTCGTGATCGTCCCCGGCGGACCCGACAAGGCCGCGACGATCCGCGCGGCGGCGAATGCGGTAGGCGCGGGCGACGCCGCCGGCGCCGCGACGCCGGCCACACCGGCGCAGTGAGCGGCGACGACCCCAGCGACGTACGCGGAGGCGGCGCACCCGCCGGCATCCCCGGCAGCGCCCTCCCGGGCCCCTTCGCCGTCGGCGCCTACGCGGAGCGGCTGCGGCAGCAGCTGCGCGCCTTCGCGCGCGTGCAGGTCTTCGGCGAGCTGTGGAACTTCCGCACCAGCCGCACGACCGTCTACTTCGAGCTGCGCGACGCACGCGGCGCGCTGCCGTGCGCGATGTGGCGCAGCGACTTCGACGCGCTCGGCGTCGAGCCGAGCGACGGCGCCCAGGTCGTGCTCGCCGGCGGTTGCGACTACTACCCCGGCAGCGCGACCTCCTCGCCCTCCTTCTCCTTCCGCGCGACCGACCTGCGGATCGCCGGCGAGGGCGACCTGCTCGCACAGGTCGAGCGGCTGCGGCGGATGCTCGCCGCCGAGGGGCTGCTGGAGCCGCAGAAGCACCTCCCCCGTCCGCTGCTCCCGCGCACGATCGGCGTCGTCACGGGCGAGACCGGCAAAGCGCGTGACGACGTGCTCGCCGCGCTGAGGCGGCGCGGCTGGAGCGGGCGGCTGATCTGGGGCTTCGCGCCGGTCCAGGACCGCCACGCCGCGCCGAAGATCGCGCAGGCGCTGCGCGACCTCGCCGCGATCGAGGAGGTCGACGTCGTGATCGTCGCACGCGGCGGCGGCTCGCTCGCCGACCTCTTCGCCTTCTGCGACGAGACGCTCTGTCGCACCGTCGCGCTGCTGCGCGTGCCCGTGATCGCCTCCGTCGGCCACCACACCGACCGCACCTTGATCGACGACGTCGCCGCCGTCTGCTGCTCGACCCCGACCCACGCGGCCGAGGCCGCCGTCCAGCTCGACGTCAACGCCGCGCGCGCGACGCTGCTGCGCGAGACGCGCCGGCTCGACGCGCACGGCCGCCGCGCGGTGCTCGACCGCGCCCGCACGCTCGTCGCGCTCGCGCGCGCCCCGGCCGAGCACG
>NZ_JAWSTH010000144.1:0-13248 GCF_033542075.1 Conexibacter stalactiti | reverse complement strand
GATGGTCAACTTCACCAAGAACAACATCCTGCAGCAGGCCGGCACGAGCATGCTCGCGCAGGCCCAGCAGGCCCCGCAGGCCGTCCTCTCGCTCCTGCGCTAGGACTCACTCGATCAGGCACGCCGGCGCGGTCAAGTGATCGCGCCGGCTGCCGATCATTAGGACTGATGTCCCTCGCAGCAGCCATCGCGCGCATCGAAGAGATCCAGGGCGCCTTCGCCCCGCGCGACACCACCCCGGTCCAGCCGAGCAACGGCGGCGCCGCGGCTCCGACCGCGGTCACGGCGTCGGCCTCCAGCGCGAACGCCTTCTCCAACCTGCTCAACCGCTCGCTCGGGAACACCAACCCGGCGCTCACGATGCCGATCTCCTCGCCGGCCGGTTTCGTCAACGGCCTCGGCGGCCTGACCGGCGTCTCCAACGGCGGCGCCTCCGCCCCGGGCGCTCAGGCGATGGTCGCGCTGGCGCAGGGCGAGGTCGGCCAGGCCGAGTACCCGGACGGCTCCAACGACTCGCCGCGGATCGCCACCTACCGCGAGGCGACCGCCGGCAGCGGCGTCGGCCCGTGGTGCGCCTACTTCGTCTCCTGGCTCGGTCAGCAGACCGGCAACCCGCTCGGTGAGAGCGGCCAGGGCTTCGGCCGCGTCGACGACGTCTACGCGTGGGCCCAGAGCACCGGCCGCGCCGTCCCCAACGGCCCCGGCGCGACCCCGCAGCCTGGCGATCTGATCGTCTGGGACGAGCACATCGGCATGGTCGAGCAGGTGCTGCCCGACGGTCGCATCCAGACGATCGAGGGCAACTCCTCCAACCAGGTCAAGCGCAACGTCCACGACGCCGGCTCCGCGCTCGGCTACGTTCGAATGAGTTGAGGACCCGACGGCGAATAACCGGTTCGATGCTGCGTGACGACCATCTCTACCCGACCGGCGGCCTGGGGCAGATCCCCGGGAACGTCGACGGTTGGATCGCCGCCCGTCGCAGACCGGTCACCGTCGTCGTCGTCGACCCGCACGCGCCCGTGCGCGAGGGTCTGCCGTTGCTGCTGGAGCGCGAGGGGATCGCGGTCGTCGCGACCGCCGCGACCGGCGACGGCGGCGAGGCCGTGATCGGCCAGCACCAGCCGGACGTGGCGCTCGTCGCGCTAGACCTCGCCGACGCCGACGGGATCGTGCTCCTGCGCCGCCTCGTGCAGCGCGGCGTCAGCAGCGCCGTCGTGCTCTACACCGACGACGAGGATCCGCAGCAGGCCGCGCTCGCCGTCCATGCCGGCGCCGCGGGCGTGATCGCCAAGCGCCGCTCGATCGGCGAGCTGGGCGGCGCCCTGCGTCAGGTCGCCGCCGGCGGCCTCTGGTTCAACGAGCCCGGCGACGCCGACACGCCACCGCCGCCGCGCCCGGCCGCGACGATCCTCGCCGGCATCTGCGAGCGCCGCACCGCGACCCTCTCCGACGCCGAGCTGCGCGTGCTCGCGCTCGTCGCCGCCGGCAGCTCGACCGAGGCGATGGCCGACGAGCTGTCGGTCAGCCCCCACACCGTGCGCACCCACCTGCGCAACGTGATGCGCAAGCTGGAGGCCTCCAGCCGCGCCCACGCCGTCGCGATCGCGATCCGCGAAGCCGCGATCCCGGCCTAGCCGGCGCGCAGCCCCGACTCGTCGCCGCTCAGCCCGAGGCCGGGGAGCGTGACGCGGCCGGCATCGGCGGTGACCGAGCCGATCCGGGCGGTGCCGGGGTGGTGGGCGGAGAGCAGCGCGATCGCGGCGTCGGCCTGCGCGGCCGGGACGGTCGCGACGAAGCCGCAGCCCATGTTGAAGACCTTCCACATCTCGGCCGGCGCGACGGCGCCGAGGCGGGCGATCAGCTCGAAGACCGGCAGCACCGGCAGCGGGCTGTCGATCTCGTAGCCGATCCCCTTGCCGAGCCGCAGCAGGTTCAGCACGCCGCCGCCGGTGATGTGGGCGAGGCCGTGGACGGGGACCTCGCTGCGCAGCAGGTCGAGCACCGCGCGCACGTAGATCACCGTCGGCTCCAGCAGCACGTCGGCGACTGAGGCACCGCCCAGCTCGGCGGGCGTCTCGCCGAGGCCGAGCGCGCCCTGCTCCAGCAGCGCGCGGCGCGCGAGCGTCAGGCCGTTGGAGTGGACGCCGGAGGCGGGAATGCCGATCAGCGCGTCGCCGGCCGCGATCTTCTCGCCGGTCACGATCGCGTCGAGCGCGACGGTGCCGAAGCAGGCGCCGGTCAGGTCGAAGCCGAGCGGGGAGGGATGGCCCTTGACCAGCTCCGGCAGCTGCGCCAGCTCGCCGCCGGGGATCTCCACGCCGGCCTGCTCCGCGCCGGCTTTCAGGCCGCGCGCGATCGCGCCCAGGACCTGCGGGTCGGCCTGCTCGACGGCGAGGTAGTCGAGCACGGCGATCGGCTCGGCACCGACGCAGATGACGTCGTTGACGTTCATCGCGATGCAGTCGATCCCGACGGTGTCGTAGCGGCCGGTCTGCTCGGCGACGATCACCTTCGTGCCGACGCCGTCGGCACCGACGGCGATGCCGAGGTTCGGCGCGACTCTCAGCACGTTCGCGTAGTGGCCGGAGGGGAGGACCGACAGCGAGGGCCGGCCCGGATCGATCGTGCGCAGCACGTCGACGAGCGCGCGGACGCCCGCGTCGGCTTCGGCGATGTCGACGCCGGCGGCAGCGTAGGAGTCGCTCATGGCCCGGATTGTCGCAGCCGTCGCGCCACGACCGCTGCCAGGCCGATCCGGTACGCGGCATACGGCGCGAGCGAGCGGTCGCGCTCAACCTGCCGGATCAGCCAGGTCGAGCCGAGTGTCGAGGCGAACGAGGCGACCGTCCCGGCGGCGAAGGCGGCACGCGTGCGCGGCGGCAGCCCGCGCTTGATCAGCCGCGTCCCCTTCAGCGCGGTCGCGGCGACGATGATCGGCAGCGCGACGTGGCGCGAGAGCGCGTTGGCGTCCTCGCGCGTGAAGCGGCGCAGGCGCGCCGCCGCGAGCGTCGCGCCGTTGCGGGAGATCCCCGGCACCAGCGCGGCTGCCTGGCCGGCGCCGAGCGCCAGCGCATCGCGCCAGTCGGCGCTCTCTCTCGTGCGCTCCTGCGGCCGCATGTCGGCGGCCGCCATCGCCAGCGAGCCGAGCACGAGCCCGGCGGCGATCGTCGCGGGCGTGCCGAGATGGCGCTCGATCGGACGCTCGAGCGTGAAGGCGAGCACCCCGGCCGGCGCGAACGACAGCACGATCAGCTCGAGCCGGCGGCGGTCGAGCCCGCGCGCCGCCTCGCCGACCTCGTCGCGCAGGCCGATCAGCAGCGCCGCCGCGGTGCCGGCGTGGAGCGCGACCTCGAACGCCTTGCGCAGCTCCGCGTCGAGCTCGGCGTACGGCCACCGCAGCAGCCACGGCACGAGCGTGATGTGGCCGGAGGAGGAGATCGGCAGCAGCTCGGCCGGCCCGTGCAGCAGGCCGAGCGCGACCGCGTGGCCGAGCGGGAGCGCGGGCTCCGGCGCCGGGCTCACACCGTGTCGGTCGCCGGCTCGGCGCCGCGCTTGCGGTACCAGCGGACGGCGTAGTAGGCGACGATCGCAACGATCGCGACGGCGACCGCGTAGTCGACGTAGTGGAGGTTGTCCTTCCACGTCGTCCAGTTGTCGCGCGCCTCTTTGCCGATGAAGGTGAGCGCGAAGACCCACGGCAGGCAGCCGACGAAGGTGAGGATCGAGAAGCGCACGAACGGCATCCGCGAGACGCCGGCCGGCAGCGAGATGAAGGTGCGCACGATCGGCAGCATCCGCGTCACGAGCACGGCGGCCGAGCCGTACTTCTCGAACCAGCGGTCGGCCTGCTCCAGCTGTCTTCTCGAGATGTGCAGCTTTCTGCCGTGTCTCTCCAGCAGCTCGACGCGGCCGAAGTAGCCGACGCCGTAGGCGATCCACGAGCCGACGAGATTGGCGCTCGCGCCCACCAGCGTCGCGGCCAGCAGCGAGTAGTGGCCGAGCGAGACGTTGAAGCCGGCGAACAGCATCGTCGCCTCGGACGGGATCGGGATGCAGGCGCTCTCCAGCGTCATCAGGATGAAGACCCCGACGAGGCCCATCGCGTCGACGACGTCGGTCGCGAAGTTGATCAGCGGCTCTGTGATCGATGCGAGCAGAAGCGGTGGCACGGCAGGGAAGGGTAACGGCGCACCGCTGAAAGGTGGCTGGGAGGTCGCTGAGCGCGCCGCCCGGTCCCCCTCCGGGCGGCGCGCGCGGTCAGCCGCGGGCCGTCAGGGCGCGTTGTACGCCTCGAACTCCTCCAGCACCGAGAATTCGCCTCTGATGCCATCCTCGAAGAGGGCGCGCAGCTGCGTCGTTCTGACCGGTCTGAAGTCGAACTGCACGCGCTGGCTGCCGTCGTCGGTGAGCGGCATGACCCAGTCTCTGAGCGGGTTGCTCTGTCCCGCGCCGACCACGTCGACGTCGGTCCAGGTCGCGGTTGCGTCATCGAGCCACTGCACCCGCAGCTGGCCGATCGAGCGGTCCTCGGGCGGCTGCGGCATCATCCAGATCGGCCCGCGCAGGACGACGCGGCTGAACTCCCGCGTCGTTCTCCACTGGACCCCGGCGTAGTCGGGGAAGGTCATCGCCGTGTCGTCCATCCAGTAGCCGGGGCCGCTGGGGGCGAACGGCACGCCGTTGTTGATGACGCTGGTGGAGCCGGGGAGGCGCTCCGAGGAGGTGAACGGCGTGCCGCCGTGCTCCGTCAGCGCGAGGTTCGGAGGCGTGCAGTCGTACGCCTCCAGCTCCGCCAGCCACGACCAGCCGTCGCTCGAGCCGTCCTCGATCAGCACGCGCACCGTCGGAGTTGTGACCGGCGTCGCGAGGTCGAAGGTGCGCGTCTCGCTGCCGTCGGCGGTGCCGACCGGGCCGCTCCAGTCGATGATCGGGTTGTCCTGGCCGGCCGCGCCGACGACGTCTCTGTAGGTGCCGCTCGGCCCGTCGTAGTACTGGATCCGCGTTCTTCTGAGCGTCGTCTCGCCGACGGGGAAGCCGGGCTGGACGAGCGGGATCTTCACGACGATCCTGCTGATTCTTCTCACGTGTCTCCAGGTGACCCCGACGTAGTCGGGCCAGACGCCGTTGGTGTTGTCGTTCCAGTAGCCCCGCGTCGCGCCCGACTCGAGCACGCCGTTGACGACGCCTCTGACCGGGTACAGGCCGCTCGAGTGGACCGAGGAGGCGTACGGCAGGGCATCGGATTCCTGCGCGGCGTTGACGCAGCTGTCAGCGAGGGCTGGCGCGGCAGGCGTCAGCAGCAGAGCCGCGGACGCGGCCAGAAGGATCCGGCGCATAGAGATTCCCCTTGATCGAGTTGGCGCGTCGGAGCGGACGCGCACGGCGACGGTAACGAATGCAAAAAGCCGTTTGCGTAAAGATCTCTGTTCTCGTCCAGGCCGGGGTGGACGTGCCAGCACGGCCTGCGTACTAGCCTCGTCCGCATGTCCATCGCGCGGAGCACGACCATCACATGCGCGCTCGCGGCGCTCGCGCTCGGCGCGGCCGCCTGCGGCGATTCCGACGATGCCTCGACGACCGTCGTGGAGCGCGCGACGGTGACGCGCACGGTCACCGTGCCGGCTCGTCCGACGACGCCGGCGCCGCCGCCGGAGACGACGCCCGCGACGACCCCGCCGCCGGCCGCGCCGCTGACGTTGCGGGCGGCCGAGCAGGTGCTCGACGGGCGCGGCTTCGCGACGCTGGCCGAGAGAGACTGGCGCCCGGACCAGAACCTGAAGGTGCTGCTCGGCGTCAGACGCGGCGTCAGCGACGACGGCGCGCAGCAGGCCTTCTTCTTCGTCGGCGACCGCTTCATCGGCACCGACACGAGAGATCCCAGCGGCCGCATCGCGGTGACCGCCCAGAGCGACGACGCGATCACGCTCGCCTACGGCCTCTACAGACCGGACGACTCGATCGAGTCGCCGAGCGGCGGCGAGACCGAGGTCACCTACACGTGGGACGGCGACAGACTTTCGCCGCAGGAGCCGATCCCGCCGTCAGCGACCGACGCGGCGCTCAGCCGCCGCTGACGCTCACCCGCCGCCGCTGAGCGCCGTCGCGGGCGGCGCCGGCAGCGTCTCGAGCGCCCGCACGAGCGGCTCCAGCTCCGGCACCTGCTCGGCCTCCGCGAGCGCGGAGCGGACCGCCTCGTCGTGGGTCGGACGCGCGGCCGCCAGCAGCGCGGCGCCGGCGTCGGTCACCTGGCTGTAGATCCCGCGGCGGTCGTCGGCGCAGAGGTAGCGCGCCAGCAGGCCGCGCTCCTCCAGCCGCGTCACCAGCCGCGTCGTCGCGCTCTGGCTCAGCACGACCGCGGTCGACAGCTGCTGCATCCGCATGTGGTGCTCGTCCTGGCGCGAGAGCACGTCGAGCACCGTGTACTCGCTGACCGAGATGTCGTGCGCGGCCTCGAGCGCTCTGCCGAGGCGGTCCTCGATGCGAGCGTGCAGCGCAGCGAGCGTGCGCCACCCCTGGGCGCGGGCTTCGGCGGCGTCGGCGGGCATCGTCATGGCGGTCCTCCGGAGGGCAAACGTGCGCGCACTTGCGGCGCGCGCTAACATCCAGCGTCTGCAATATCCCGCGTCTGCAACTATTGCCAACGCCGGTAAGCAGCTCGTCTGTCTCTGACGCTACCAGGAAGGACCTCCAATGCCACCCGCGTTGATCGCGCTCGCACTCGGCGCCTTCGGCATCGGCACGACGGAGTTCGTGATCGCCGGCCTGCTGCCCGAGGTCGCGGGCGACTTCGACGTCTCGATCCCGAGCGCCGGCCTGCTGATCTCCGGCTACGCGCTCGGCGTCGCCGTCGGCGCGCCGCTGCTGACCGCCGCCGCCACGCGCGTCCCGCGCAAGGCCGTCCTGCTCGGCCTGATGGTGATCTTCATCGCCGGCAACCTGCTGTCGGCGCTGGCGCCGAGCTACGGCGTGCTGATGGCCGGCCGGATCGTCTCCTCGCTCTCGCACGGCGCCTTCTTCGGCGTCGGCTCGGTCGTCGCCGCCGGTCTCGTGCCGCCCGAGCGCCGCGCCAGCGCGATCGCGCTGATGTTCACCGGCCTGACCGCCGCCAACGTCCTCGGCGTGCCGCTCGGCACCTTCCTCGGCCAGCAGTTCGGCTGGCGCTCGACCTTCTGGGTCGTGACCGCGCTCGGCGTCGTCGCCTTCGCCGGGATCGTCGCGCTCGTGCCGCGCCAGCCGGCCGACCCCGACGCCAACCTGCGCCGCGAGCTGGCCGTCTTCCGCCGCGGTCAGGTGTGGCTGGCGCTCGCGATGACGGCGCTCGGCTTCGGCGGCGTCTTCGCCGCCTTCACCTTCATCGCGCCGATGATGACCGATCTGGCGGGCTTCTCCGACGGCGCCGTCACGTGGCTGCTGGTGCTGTTCGGCGCCGGCCTCGTCGCCGGAAACCTCGTCGGCGGCCGGCTCGCCGACCGCGCGCTGATGCGCAGCCTCTACGGCATCCTGCTCGCGCTCACGGCGGTGCTGGTGCTGTTCACCGTCACCGCCCACTCGCAGCTCGGCTCGATCGTCACGATCGCGCTGCTCGGCTTCGCCGGCTTCGCGACCGTCCCGCCGCTGCAGGCGCGCATGATGCAGCAGGCGGAGGGCGCGCCGACGCTCGCCTCCGCCGCCAACATCGGCGCGTTCAACCTCGGCAACGCGGCCGGCGCCTGGCTTGCCGGATTGGCGCTCGACGCCGGTTGGGGGTACACCTCCCCAAGCTGGGTCGGCGCCGCCCTCGTCGCGACCGGCCTCGCCGTCGCGCTGCTGTCGGGTCGGCTTGACCGTCGCGCCGCGACGGCGACCGCCCAGTCACCTCTCACCACGACATGAAGGACCTCCCCCGCATGAGCCAGATCCCCAACCTGACGCTCAACGACGGCGTCGCGATCCCGCAGTTCGGCTTCGGCGTCTTCCAGGTGCCGCCGGCCGAGACGGCGAAGGCCGTCACGACCGCCTTCGAGCTCGGCTACCGCCACATCGACACCGCCGCGATCTACGGCAACGAGGCCGAGGTCGGCGCGGCGATCGCCGCCGCCGGCATCGCGCGCGACGAGCTGTTCGTCACGACCAAGCTGTGGAACGGCGAGCAGGGCTACGACAGCGCGCTGCGCGCCTTCGACGTCAGCGCCGGCAAGCTCGGCCTCGACGTCGTCGACCTCTACCTGATCCATTGGCCGGTGCCCTCGCGCGACAGATACGTCGACAGCTGGAGAGCGCTCGTGAGACTGAAGGAGGACGGCCGCGTCCGCTCGATCGGCGTCTCCAACTTCCAGCCGGCCCACCTGCGGCGGCTCTTCGACGAGGTCGGTGTCGTGCCGTCGGTCAACCAGGTCGAGCTGCACCCGCATCTCCAGCAGGCGGCGCTGCGCGCCTTCCACGCCGAGCACGGGATCGTCACCGAGGCGTGGTCGCCGCTGGCGCAGGGCGCGGTGCTCGACGCGCCGGTGCTGGAGAAGATCGCCGCGGCGCACGGCAAGACGACCGCCCAGGTCGTGCTGCGCTGGCACATCCAGCTCGGCAACGTCGTCTTCCCGAAGTCGGTCACGCCGTCGCGGATCGCCGAGAACGTCGACGTCTTCGACTTCGCGCTGAGCGACGCCGAGCTGGCCTCGATCGCGACGCTGGAGCGCGCCGAGCGGACCGGCTTCGACCCCGACACCATGGATCTCGCGTGAGCAATTAGGGTTCGTCGCCGCCATGGCGATCCCCCTCTTCGACACGAGACGGCCGGTCGCGCCGCTGCGCGCCGCGATCGACGCGCGCATCGCGGCGGTGCTCGACGGCGGCGCCTTCATCCTCGGCCCCGAGGTCGCCGCCTTCGAGGCTGAGCTGGCGGCGTACCTCGGCGTCAGGCACGTCGTCTCGGTCGCCAACGGCACCGACGCGATCACGATCGCCCTGCAGGCGCTCGGCGTCGGGCCGGGCGACGAGGTCGTCGTGCCGTCGTTCACCTTCTACGCGAGCGCGGAGGCGATCCCGCCGACCGGCGCCACGCCGGTCTTCTGCGACGTCGACCGCGACACGATGAACGTGACGGCGGAGACGGTGAAGGCGGCGCTGACGCCGCGCACGAAGGCGGTCGTCGCCGTCGACCTGTTCGGCAACCCGGCCGACGTCGCGGCGATCGAGACGCTCGGCGTGCCGGTCGTCGAGGACGCGGCGCAGGCGGCCGGCTCGCTGCTGGGCGGCCGCCGCACGGCGGCGCTCGGGACGGTCGGGACACTCTCCTTCTTCCCCTCCAAGAACCTCGGCTGCTTCGGCGACGGCGGCGCGATCGCGACCGACGACGACCAGCTCGCGGAGGAGGTGCGCGTGCTGCGCTTCCACGGCTCGCGCGACAAGGTCAGCTTCGAGCGGATCGGCTGGAACTCGCGGCTCGACGAGCTGCAGGCCGCGATCCTGCGCGTGCTGCTGCCGCGGCTCGACGGCTGGGCCGAGGGCCGCCGCGCGGCGTGGAGCAACTACGAGGCCGCCGGCCTGTGGGAGCTGGTCGCGCCGCAGGCGCCGACGGCAGGTGCGGAGGTCTGCTGGGGGCTGCAGGTCGTGCGCTCGCGGCACGCGGAGCTGCTGGAGCAGGCGCTGCCGGGCGCGGGGGTCGGCGCGCGCGGCTACTACCGCACGCCGCTGCACCTCCAGCGCGCCTTCGAGCCGTGGACCGGCGACGGGCGCGTGCTGCCGCTGCCGGCGACCGACGAGCTGGCCCGCACGCATCTCGCGATCCCGATGAACCCGCTGCTGTCGCGCGCGGACGCTGACGCGGTCACCGTCGCCGTGCGTGACGCGCTCGACGGCGCGGCCTGAGCAGGAGGCTTCACCGATGCGCGTCTGGATCGATCTGACCAACTCCCCCCACGTGCTCGTGATGCGGCCGATCATCGAGCTGCTGAGAGCGGACGGTCACGAGGTGCGCGTGACCGCGCGCGACTTCGCCCAGACGCTGCAGCTGTGCGCCCGCTTCGGGATCGACCACACGGCGATCGGCCACCACCGCGGCGAGAAGCTGTCGGCGAAGGCGGCGGGGCTGGCGCAGCGCTCCGGCGCGCTCGTCCGCTGGGCGCGCCGCAACGGTCGGTTCGATCTCGCGCTCGGCCACGGCTCCAACGACGTCTCGGTCGCCGCCGCGCTGCTGCGGATCCCCTGCTCGACGACGTTCGACTACGAGTGGGCGACCGTCCAGCACACCGTCAACTGCCGGCTCGCGCAGGCGGTCGTCGTGCCGCAGGCGATCCCGCCGGAGCGGCTGGCGCGCTACGGCGCCGTGCCGAAGCTCGGCCGCTACGCGGGCCTGAAGGAGGAGTACTACCTCGCCGACTTCGAGCCCGACCCGGCGATCATCGACGAGCTGGGGCTCGACACGAGCGAGCCGGTCGTCGTCGTGCGCACGCCGCCGGAGGTCTCGCTCTACCACCGCTTCGAGCACGACACCTTCGGCGCGGTGCTGGCGAAGCTGCGCGACGCTGGCGCCCAGACCGTCGTGCTGCCGCGCACGCCGGCGCAGCGCGAGCAGCTGCGCGAGGCCGGCGGCTTCATCCTGCCCGAGCGCGCGATCGACGCGCAGTCGCTGATCGCGTACGCCGATCTGATGATCTCCGCCGGCGGCACGATGAACCGCGAGGCGGTCGCGCTCGGCACGCCGGTCTTCACGAGCTTCGAGGGCAGACTCGGCGCCGTCGACGAGCAGCTGATCGCCGACGGCCGGCTGCTGCGCCTGACCGATCCCGACGAGGTCGTGATCGCGAAGCGCTCGCGCGCCGCTGACGGCGACGCTGCCCGTGTCCGCCGCGATCCGCGCGCCTTCGCCGCGCTGCTGGCCGCGCCCGTCGGCGGTCTCTGAGGCGCGTCTTCGCCCCTCCGCTGGCGCCGACCCCTACAATTCCCGCCAATGCGCCGGTGGTATCGCTCCGGAGCGTTCCCGGTTCACCGCCACTCGCTGATACAGCTCGTCGTGGATGGTGCACTGGTCGCCCTCGCCTACGTGCTCGCCTTCCAGCTGCGGTTCGATTCGGGCATCCCGCGTCGCTACGAGCTGCTGCGCGACGACACGATCTACTGGGTCGTCCCCGTCTGCATCGTCGTCTTCGCGCTGTTCGGCCTCTACCAGCGGCTGTGGACCTACGTCGGCCAGCGCGACTACCAAGCGCTTGCCCAAGCGGTCGTCGTCTCGGCCGTGCTGGTGATCGGCGGGATCGCCGTGATCCACCCGGTCCAGGTCGAGGCGCACAACGGCGTCCAGGTCGCCGTCGGCATGCCGACCGGCGTCGCGGCGATGTGGGTGCTGCTGATGGGCGTCTCGATGGCGGCGGTGCGCTTCATCGCCCATCTCGCCTTCGAGGGCCGCAAGCGCGGCATGCGCGTCGTCAAGGGCGCCCGTGACGTGCTCGTCGTCGGCGGCGGCGACGGCGGCCGCCTGCTCGTGCGCGAGCTGGTCCGCAACCCGACGCTGCGGCTGCGCCCCGTCGGCTTCCTCGACGACGATCCGCGCAAGCGCGGGATGAAGGACGAGCACGGCCTGAAGGTGCTCGGCACGACCTCTGAGGCCGACCTCTCGCGCGTGCTCGACAAGGTCGAGCCGCACGAGGTGATCATCGCGATCCCCTCCGCGCCCGGCGAGCTGCGCGCGCGCATCGTGCGCGCCTGCCGTGAGCGCGGGATACCCGTCCGCACGCTGCCGACCGTCTTCGAGCTGCTGCAGAGCGAGGCCGGCGGGATGCAGGTGATGCGCCAGCTGCGCGAGCTGTCGATCGAGGACATCCTCGGCCGCGAGCCGGTGCGGATGGAGCTGGAGCGCGTCGGCGCGTACCTCAGAGGCGAGGTCGTGATGGTGACCGGCGCCGGCGGCTCGATCGGCAGCGAGCTGTGCCGTCAGATCGCGCGCGTCAATCCGCGCCGGATCGTGCTCGTCGACCACGCCGAGGACAACCTCTTCGAGATCTTGCGCGAGCTGGAGGGCGAGCGCCACGTGCGCACCGCCGTGCCCGTGCTCGCCGACTGCAAGGAAGAGGAGCGGATGCGCGAGGTCTTCCGCGAGCATCGCCCCGCGGTCGTCTTCCACGCCGCCGCGTACAAGCACGTCGGGATGATGGAGCAGAACCCCGTCGAGGCCGTCCGCAACAACGCGCTCGCGACGCGGCTGGTCGCGCGGATCGCGGGCGAGCACTCCGTCAAGACCTTCGTGCTCGTCTCGACCGACAAGGCGGTCAAGCCGGCGACGGTGATGGGCGCCTCCAAGGCACTCGCCGAGTGGGCCGTCGAGGCCGCCGCCGCGCGCCATCCGGAGACGCGCTACGCGACCGTCCGCTTCGGCAACGTGCTCGGCTCCTCCGGCTCGGTCGTGCCGATCTTCCGCCGCCAGATCGCCGCCGGCGGCCCCGTCACGATCACCGACCCGCGCATGCAGCGCTGGTTCATGACGATCCCCGAGGCCGTCCAGCTGATCATCCGCTCCGGCTCGCTGTCGGAGCGCAGCGGCGACGTCTTCGTGCTGGAGATGGGCGAGCCGGTCAAGATCGTCGACCTCGCGCGCGAGATGATCCGCCTCTCCGGGCTCGACCCCGAGAGAGACATCGCGATCGAGGTGGTCGGCGCGCGCGCCGGCGAGAAGTTCCACGAAGAGCTGTTCAACCCGTACGAGCGCCCGCAGCAGACCGCGGCCGAGAAGATCCTGCGCGCCGAGCGCGCGCGGCTGGACCAGGCATGGGTCGAGTCGACCTTCGGCGAGATCAACCTGTTCGTGCTCGAAGGGGACGCCGCCGGCCTCGCCGCGAAGGTCGCCGAGCTGGCCGCCGTCCGAACCGCTCCGGGCCCCCAGGTACCCTCGTGAGACCCCTGAGCGCCGTGGCCGACGGCGTGAGGCCCTAGACTGCCCCGGCTCCATGCTCGTGACGTTCGCGTTCTCCGCCACAGAATTCGTCAAGGACGTCGGCTCCTACGCCGGCTTCGCAGCCGTCGTCGCGCTCGCGCTGTTCGCGCTGCTGCTGTTCGCGCAGGGGCGCGAGATCAAGCGCCTGCGCGACTGGGGCGGCCAGGCCCACGACCGCATCGGCGAGCTCGAGCGCAGCGTCGCCGCCGCGCTCGACATGGCCCGTCGCGCCTCGCGCGCGCAGGCGCAGCCCGCGCCGACCGCCGGCCCGTCGCCGACGCAGCAGGCGCGCGGCCCGGTCTCCCGCCGCCCCGTCGGACCGGCTCCGGCCGTCGCTGCCGCCG
>NZ_JAWSTH010000143.1:0-13412 GCF_033542075.1 Conexibacter stalactiti | reverse complement strand
GTCGAACGCGGCGTGCAGGGCGGGACGCGCCTGCGCGCGACACTGCCGCTGCCGCCCGCCGCGCCCGCTCCGCCCCGCGCGCCCGACGCGCCCGCCCAGCCCGGCGGCGCGCCGCCCTCATGACGCTCGCAGCAGCGTGAGCACCGCCGTCACGCGGCGGTGCTGATGGGGCTCGGCGCCCAGCCCGAGCTTGTGGAACAGCCCGGTGACGTGCTTCTCGACAGCGGCCGGCGTGACGTCGAGCGCGGCGGCGATGCCCTGGTTGGAGAGCCCCTCGGCCATCAGCGCGAGCACGTCGCGCTCGCGCGGCGTCAGCCGCTGCAGCGGATCGTCGGGCCGGCGCCGGCCGACCATCCGCGCGACCACCTCCGGGTCGAGCGCGGAGCCGCCGGCGGCGACGCGGCGGACGGCGTCGAGGAAGGAGTCGACGTCGCCGATGCGGGCCTTCAGCAGGTAGCCGACACCGGAGGCGTCGTCGCCGATCAGGTCGAGCGGGTAGCGCTCTTCGAGGAAGTTCGAGAGCACCAGCACGGCGGTGCCGGGATGGTCGCGCCGCACCGTGATCGCCGCACGCAGGCCGTCGTCGGTGCCGCCGGGCGGCATCTGCACGTCGCAGATCGCCACATCGGGAGCGAGCGCGGCGACTTCAGGCACGATCCGGTCGGCGCTCGCGACCTGCGCGACGACCTCCATTCCCGCGTCGTTCAGCAGCCGCGCGAGGCCGGCGCTGAGCAGCACCTCGTCGTCGGCGATCAGCACGCGCAGCGCGGTCACGCCGCACACGATACGAGCCGGCACGCGCGACGACGGCCGCTGACACCGAGGCGCAAGCCGTCTGCGCGACGAGGGATTTCGCGTACTCCCGCGTTCCCCATGCTGACCACGTGCTGGCGCATCGGCGCGCACGTTGCCTACTCTGTGTCTCTGACGATGCGCCGCGCACTGCTCCCCCACCGCCGCTCGCACGCCGACGGCCCGCGTCGTCGCGGCGCGCTCGCGCTCGTCCTGGCGAGCGGCGTGCTCACGCTGCTCGCGCCGGCCGCGCCGGCCGCCGACTGGGTCGATCCGGCTCCCGTGGCGTCGGTGCCGACCGACGGCAACGGCCCGGTCATCGGCCTCGACGGAGACGGCGACGCGATCGCGGCGTGGACCAGCGGGGAGCTCGGCGAGCAGAGACTGCTGACCGCCACCCGCCCGGCCGGCGGCGCCTGGAGCGCGTCGCAGACGCTCGCCGAGGCACCCGTCGTGGAGCGGCCGTCGCTCGACGTCGCCGCCGACGGCGACGCGCTGCTGGCGTGGAGCGAGGGCAACGGCGTCGACTCGTATGAGACCCGCGTCGCCGCCTACGACGCGGGCACGTGGGAGACACCGCACGACTTCCCGCTCGTCGGTCAGCCGGCGACGCAGCTGGAGCTGCGCGCGAACGAGGCCGGCACGGCGATCGTCGCGTGGCTCGAGGTCGATCCCGATTCCGGCACCGTGTCGGTGCGCGCGGCGCACGGCAGCGCCAGCGGCTGGTCGGCCGCCGAGACGGTCTCCGAGCCCGCCGACTTCACCGTGCGCGACGAGGCGCCGCCGCGCGTGCGGATCGCCGACGACGGCAGCGGCGCGGTCGCGTGGACGGCGGCGAAGCTCGTCGACGAACGCTGGCGCGTGCAGGAGAGCCGGCTCGTCGCCGGCGACTGGAGCGGCGACGAGGACATCGACGGCTTCGTCTCCGACGACGCGCTGACCGCCGTGGAGCTGGCCGGCGACGGCGACGGCAATGCCGTCGCGGCGTGGTTCACGGTCGGTGCGACGAGATTGATGGGCGCGATCCTGCGCAACGGCACGTGGACGGTCGCCGACCTCAGCGACGACGTCGTCTCGGCCTGCGTGCCGATCGGCGCGGTCGGCCAGGACGAGGACGGCGGCCCCTCGACCGTCGTCTGGAACGAGGCCTCGAGCGGCGATCTGGTGACGCGGCGCTGGGAGGACGGCAGCTGGCAGGCAGACCCGCAGAGCCTCTTCACGCCGGCGCCGGCAGAGGTCGTGACGGGCGTGCGGCTGAACGGCTCACGCGCGGCGTGGGCGATCAACGACTTCGACGCCGACCAGCACGCGGTCCTCACCGCCGGCCGCGACGCGAGCGGCTGGCTGACTCCCCACACGCTCGCGACCGCTCCGGTCGGCGTCGCATTGTCGGCACCCACGCTCGCCCGCTCGGCGAACGGGGACCAGCTCGCGGCATGGCGTTCCTCCGATCTCGACGGCAGCGGCGCGATCACCGCCGCCGGCTTCCAGGTGACCGCCCCGCGGCTCACCGGGCCAGTGGTGCCGGCGACGGGGACGGTCGGCGTCGCCGCCGCGTTCTCCGCCACAGCCGTTTCGACCTTCGCCCCGACGCCTCAGCTGACCTGGAACTTCGGCGACAGCAGCGCGCCGGTCGCCGGCACGGCGGTCTCGCACACCTACGCCGTCGCCGGGACCTACAGCGTGAGCGTCACGGCGACCGACCAGTTCGGCGCCAGAACGACGGCCGGCAGCACGATCGTCGTCGCGCCCGCGGACGATCCGGACAGAAGAAGAGAGGAGCCGGACCCGGATCCGAACAGAAGAAGAGAGGATCCGCCGGTCGTCGATCCGCCGGTCGTCAATCCGCCTGTGGTCGATCCGCCGGTCGTCAATCCGCCTGTGGTCGATCCGCCGGTCGTGAGACCGGGCGCGCTGGTCGCGCCGCAGCCGGTCGTCAAGGGCCGCACGTTGCGGGTCGCCCGCCGCGCGCGCGGCGTGACGCTGACGCTGCTCAACCGCAACGCCGTCGCGCTGCGCGGCAGCGCGAAGCTGGTGCAGCTGTCGGGCCCGGGGGTCAACGGCCGCCGCGCCCGCACGATCGCGACGCAGCGCAAGGTGGCGCTGGCCGCCGGCAGACGGCAGGCGACGAAGCTGACGATCCCGGCGGCCGTGCTGCGCCAGCTGCGCGCGACCCCGCGCCGCAGCGTGGCGGTGCGGCTGGAGCTGAGCCTGCGCGCGCCCGACGGGCGCACCGTGACGACGAGGCTCGCCTACAAGCTCGTCGCCGACGGCGCGACGACGGCGCCGAAGGCCCGCCGCATCGCCCGCATCGCCTGCTGAGCCGGCGCATCGTCGCGCGGCCTTCCGCCGCAGCGCCCTGCCGAGCCGTCGCACCATCGCGTCCCGGCGCGTCGCGCCACCGTCGCCCGCGTGCGGCCACAGAACGGTCACATCAGGCCCGCTGGCGCTGGCTAGGGTCGTGCCGTGGTCGTGTCGACGCACGCGCCCGGGGTCGCGGCGCGTCCGTCCGGGCCGATCGCGGGATCTCCCGGTTTCCCCTCTGCCCGCGCACGGCCGAGACTGCGCCGCGTGCCATCGATCCGTCCTCTCCCGCGGTGTGCGCCAGCGCTGCTGCTGGCTGCGTTCCTGCTGCTGCCGGCGCCTGCGGGGGCGACGGTGCCTACCGGGGCGACGGCACCCGCCGGGGCGACGGCACCCGCCGGGGCGACGGCGCCCGCCGGGCCCGTCGGCGCGGCCGTCGCTGCGGCGTCCGCCGCCCAGCGCGAATGCGCGGACGCGCGGCTCTCCCCGATCGACGATCCCGAGCGCGCAACGGCGGCCGTCCTCTGTCTGCTCAACCGCGAACGGACCGCGCGCGGCCTGCCCTCGCTGCGCAGCGACCCCGCGCTCGTTCGCGCCGCTCGCGGCCATTCGGGCGACATGGTGCGGCGGCGATTCTTCTCCCACACCTCGCCCGGCGAGATCACGTTCGCCGACCGGATCCGCCGCGCGCGCTACAGCCCTGGAACGGCCGCGAAGCTCGGCGAGAACCTCGCCTGGGGGATGGGCGACCCGGCGCTGCCGATCGTCGTCGTGCGCGGCTGGATGCACAGTCCCGAGCATCGCGCGAACGTGCTCGACCGCCGCTTCCGCGCGATCGGGATCGGGATAGCCCGCGGCGTCCCCGTCGCCACCGCCTCCTCCGCCGCCGCGCGCAGCGGCGCGACGTACACGACGGACTTCGGTTCGCGCTGAGCGCGCCGCGCCGCGCCACTCGCTGCCCGCGCCCGTCCGCTGCCGCCCGCTCGCTGCCGGCGCCCGCTCGCTGCCGCCCGCCCGCCCCGGCCCTGGGATGATCGTCCGATGGTGCGGCGGATGGTGTTGTGGCGCGGACTCGAGGAGTGGACGGCCGAGTCGGCGCGGGTCGAGATCGGCGCGGACGGCCTGCGCGCGACCGGCACGCAGCTCGGCGACTTCCAGGTGCCGTATCGGCTCGACTACGCGCTCGACGCGACCGGCCCGGGCTTCGTGACGCGGCATCTGCGGGTCGCGGCGGCCGGCGAGGGCTGGCGCCGTTCGGTCGACCTGCTGCGCGGCGAGGACGGCGGTTGGCGCTGCTCGGCCGAGGCGGAGGGGGCGGTCGCGCTCGCCGCGCCCGGCCTGCCGGAGGATGCGCCGCTCGACGCGGCCACGTTGGACTGCGACCTCGGCCTCTGCCCGCTGACGAACCTGATGCCCGTGCGCCGTCACCTGCTCGATCGCGAGCCCGGTGAGCGGAACTTCACGATGGCCTGGGTGTCGGTACCCGACCTCGCGATCCACGTCGACGAGCAGCGCTACGAGCACGTGCGGACGGGCGTCGTCCGCTTCAGCCAGCCGTCCGGTTTCAGCGCCGAGCTGGAGCTCGACGAAGACGGCCTCGTGGTCGTCTATCCGGGCATCGCGCGTCGCGTGTGAGCGGCGCCCAGCGACCTCTGAGCGCGGTCCAGAAACGCGGACAGGCGCGTCAGCGCTAGACACGGCGGGTATCGTCGGTGTCGAAACCGCAGCTCGCCACTCGAAAAGGCAAACCGCTCGTGAGAGCGGGACGCAAAGCCACGGGACTCCAGGTCAGACCAAGGAGCCAGCCGGGTTGCCGAACGAACGAGGCATTCGAGCCAGGTGCGGGCGCTCGAATGCCAAGGAGTTGCGTTGCAACGCTTCACCGGGATCCGCATCCCTGTCGCGGCCGCCGTGTTGGCCGCGGTCGTCGCCCTCCTCTGCGCTGCTGCCGGCGCGAACGCCGCGTCGAGCTGCGCGAACGTCCACACGACCCCCGCCGAGAACGCGACCGCCGCGCACGACGCGACGCTCTGCCTGCTCAACCGCGAGCGCGCCGCTCACGGGCTGCGTCCGCTGCATGCCAACGACGCGCTGGCTCGCGCCGCCCGGGGTCACTCGTCCGACATGGTCGCTCGCCGCTTCTTCGACCACACGGCTCCGGGCAACGTCACCTTCGTCGAGCGCATCAAGCGGGCTCGCTACGCGCCGCGCGGCGGCTGGGCCGTCGGCGAGAACCTGGCCTGGGGCAGCGGCAGCCTGGCGGAGCCGATCACGATCGTCCGCAGCTGGATGCGCAGTCCCGGCCACCGCGCCAACATCCTCAACGGCCGCTTCCGCGCGATCGGCATCGGCATCGCGCGCGGCATCCCCGTCAACGCCTCGGCCGCGGTCGCCCGCTCCGGCGCGACGTACACGACCGACTTCGGCTCGCGCTGAAAACAGGCCGGGGCGCGTCGCCCCGGCCGCCGATCGCGTGCCGCTGTGCGAGTTCGCCAGCGTCGCCTCAGACGAGCGTCGCAAGCGCCAGCGGCACGATCGCGTCGGCCCCGGCCTTGCGCAGCTGGCCGCCGGTCATCGCGAGCGTGAAGCCGGACAGCCGGCGGTCGTCGACCAGCACCCCGGTCCCGGGCGGCGGCGGCACGACCACGGTGAAGGCGCCGCGGACGTTCGCCGCCTGCTGTGCGGCGTTCGCCATCTCCCGCTGCGGCGGACGCTCCTCACGCCGCTGAAGCAGACGCACGTGCGGCACGCCGAGCTGTCGCGCGACCGCCTCGGCGAGCTGCTCGACCACGCCGCCGTAGCGCACTGACGGCACGCTCGTGACCCAGTCCGCCCGCGCGCCGGCCCCGGTGCCGCTGCGCAGCGCGTCGGCGAGCGCGACCGCGACCTCGTCGTCGAGCCGCCCGGCGGTGAGCCCGCGCTCGATCGCCGGCCACCAACCGCCGTCGCCGAACCGCGCCAGCGCCCAGCCCGGTTCGACGAGCGCGCCCGGCGGGATCTTGCGCATCGTCCCGCCCGGGTCTGGCGCCATCTTGCGCTGCTCCAGCACGATCGGCCGCGAGCGCAGGTGGCGCTGCGCCTGTTCGACCAGCCGCGGCGCCGGCGGCGTCCCGTAGCGCGGGCCGGCGCAGACCGAGCAGCGACCGCAGTCGGCCGGCGCCGGGTCGTCCAGCTCCTCCTGGAGCGCGCGCATCAGGCAGCGGCCGTCGGTGCCGAACGACGCCATCGCCTCCTGCTCAGCGCGGCGCAACGCGGTGATCTGCGCGTAGCGCTCCCCGTCGTACTCCCAGTCGCTTCCCGGGACCGCATGCCAGCGCGTGCCGTCGCGCCTCACCGCGCCCTCGACGTCGAGGATCTTCAACATCGCCTCGATCCGCCCGGCCCCGAGGTTGACGACGGCCATCAGCTCGCGGCTCGTCCGCCCCTGCCCCTCCGCGGCCGCCTGCGACAGCTCCGCGAGCACTGCCGTGACCTTCTCCTGCGCCGGAAATGCCTGCTCGATGAAGAAGTCCTGGATGCGCCTGTCCTCGCTGCCGCGCAGCAGCACCACCTCGGCGCTCTCGACGCCGCGCCCCGCACGACCGACCTGCTGGTAGTACGAGACGACCGAGCCAGGTGCCTGGTAGTGCACGACGAACTCGAGGTCGGCCTTGTCGTAGCCCATGCCGAGCGCGCTGGTCGCGACGAGCGCCTTCAGCTCATTGCGCAGCAGCTTCTCCTCCGCGGCGATCCGCTGCTCGGTCTCCTGCTCGCCGCTGTAGGCGAGCGCTGAGATCCCGTTCGCGGTCAGGAACGACGCGACCTGCTCCGCGTCGCGCTTCGTCAGCGTGTAGACGATTCCGGAGCCGGGCAGCTCCGGCAGTCGCTCGACCAGCCAAGCGAGCCGCTCCGCCGGACGCGGCAGCTCGAGCGCTTCCAGCCGCAGCGAGCTGCGCCCGAGCGGTCCGCGGTAGGAGCGCAGCGGCTCGGCGGCGTCCGCGCTGCCCGCGGCACCCGCGCCGGTCGCTGGGCCGGCCGCGACGCCCGCGCCGGTTCCCGCTCCGAGCTGTTCGAGCACGTCGGCGACGACGCGGTCGTTCGCCGTCGCGGTCGTGCCGAGCACGGAGACGCCCTCCGGCAGTGCCGCGAGCATGTCCTTGACGCGCCGGTAGTCGGGCCGGAAGTCGTGCCCCCAGTCGGAGATGCAGTGCGCCTCGTCGATCACGAGCAATCCCACCGAGGCGGCGAACAGCGGCAGCATCTCGTCGCGGAAGCGCGGGTTGTTGAGCCGCTCTGGCGAGATCAGCAGGAGGTCGATCTCGTCACGCGCGAGTCCGTCGCGGATGTCGTCCCACGCGTCGCGGTTGGTCGAGTTGATCGTCTGGGCACGCAGACCGAGCCGCTGCGCCCCGGCGATCTGATTGCGCATCAGCGCCAGCAGCGGCGAGACGATCAGCGTCGGCCCCGCGCCCTGCGCGCGCAGCAGCGCGGTCGCGACGAAGTAGACGGCCGACTTGCCCCAGCCGGTGCGCTGCACGCACAGCACGCGCGCGCGATCGGCGACGACGTCGTGGATCGCTTCGAGCTGACCGTCGCGGAACTGGGCGGCGGGATCGCCGGTGAGCGCGCGGAGCCGGTCGAGCGTCTGCGCGGCGAAGTCGGGAGCGACGGCGGTGGGCATGCCTCCACCCTAGCCGCCGTCGGTGGCGAGGTCGCGGGTGCGTGAGTTAATTTGCAAACTCGCGTAGAGACGTAACAATTCGATCGGCAGGCTGCCGAGCATGCCGATCACAGCCTCAATTACCACTTGTGATGTGTGGACTTCCTCCGCCACGGGACCTACCGTTGCGGATGCGATGGAACTCCACATCACCAACCTCATAGCCGTCGCCGTCGCGCAGGAGATCGCGGCCACGACCGGCGAGCCGATCGAAACCGTCGTCGAGAAGGCGCTGCGCGAGCGGCTGCGCACCGTTCGCGGCACGCCTCCGACGCCCGAGCTCCGCCGGCAGGCGATCGAGCGCATCCAGCGCGAGGTCGCCAAGCTCCCGGTGCTTGACGACCGCAGCCCGGACGAGATCCTCGGCTACGGCGAAGACGGGCTGCCGAGCTGATGGTCGTCGACAGCTCGGCCCTCGTCGCGATCGTGCTCAAAGAGCCCGACGCCGACATCTTCGTGCGGTCAATCGAACGGGCCAAAGATCCGCTGCTCTCGACGGTCTCGTTCGTTGAGTCCGCGATGGTGCTGTTCGGGCGTATCGGTGAGCCGGGGCTCCAGCAGCTCGACCATCTCGTCGTCGAAAGTGACCTCTTCTGCGTGGCCGTCGATCTCCGCCAAGCGCAGGCCGCCCGGGAGGCGTGGCGGAAGTTCGGCAAAGGCAACTCGCCGGCGCGACTGAACCTGGGTGACTGCTTCAGCTACGCGCTGGCGCGCACGCTCGACCGGCCGCTGCTGTTCAAGGGAGGTGACTTCCTGCGGACCGACGTAGCGGTCGCGTAGCCGCGGGACAGACTCGCCCGGGGCTCGCGGCGGAGCTGACGTGCCGCCGCGCGACCCGAGGGTCTGGCGCCAGGGGCTCAGCCGCGCAGCAGCACGTCGACCAGGCCCGGGAAGCGGGCTTCGAGGTCGTCGCGGCGGAGCGAGATGTAGCGCTCGGTGCCGGCAGCCCGCGTCCGCGTCACACCGGCCTCGCGCAACAGCTTGAGGTGATAGGAGCAGGTCGAGGTCGGCAGGCCGACGGCGCCGGTCACCGCGCCCGACTTCAGCTCCGTCCCGGCTTCTGCGAGCGTTCGGATCATCGCGAGCCGCACGGGCTCGCCGCAGGTCCGCAGGATCGCGGCAAGCTCAAGACGATCGGCCGGCGGATGAGGAATCTCTCGAACATGGTTCGACATTGCTCGTACTATGGTACAACACTAGTTCGAAGATTTTGGAACTTTCGAAGGAGTACCCGGTGCAGCGCTCAACCCCAACATCCGCAGCAGGCGCAGCCCCGCGCCGGCTGACCGGGACGGCCGCCTTCGCGGTCGTCGCGGCGGTGATCGGCCTGGCGCTCGCCGCCTCGGCCACGCCATCGCCGCTGTACGGGGTCTACCAGGAGCAGTGGCAGTTCTCGACGATCACGCTGACGCTCGTCTACGCCGTCTACTGCATCGGCGTGCTGGGGGCGCTGCTCGTCGCCGGCTCGATCTCCGACGACGTCGGCCGCCGGCCGGTGCTCGTGACGGCGCTGAGCGGACTCGTCCTCTCGACGGTCCTGTTCGCGCTCGCCGAGTCGGTCACCTGGCTGTTCGTGGCGCGGGCGCTGCAGGGCATCTCGACCGGCGTCGCGCTCGGCGCCGCCGGCGCCGCGCTGATCGACCTGCATCCCCGCGGCGACGCGCGACGCGTCGGGCTGGTCAACGGCACGGTCAGCGGTGCCGGGATGGGGCTCGGCTCGTTCGTCGCGGCGGCACTCGTCCAGTACGGACCGGCACCGAAGGTCACGCCGTTCGTCCTCCTCGGCGTGCTGTTCGCGTTGGCGCTCGTCGCGACGCTGCTGCTGCCCGAGCCCGTCCGCGACCGCCGCCGCCTTTCGCTGCGGATCCAGATCCCGCGCATCCCGCCGTCGGTGCGCGGGCCGTTCACGCTGTCGGCGCTCGCCGTGCTCGCGTCGTGGTCGATCGGCGGGATCTACCTCTCGCTCGGCCCGCGCCTCGCGGCCGAGATGCTGCACACCGACAACCACATGGCCGGCGGGATCGCGATCCTCGCGCTGACGATCCCCGGCGTCTTCACGCAGCTGATCTGGCACGAGGCCGACCCGCATCGGCTGGCCTCGATCGGCGCCGCCGTGCTCGGCTTCGGGATGGCGCTGATCGTGCTCTCGCTCTCGACCCACTCGGCCGCGTTCTTCGTCGGCGCGAGCGCGATCACGGGCGCCGGCTGGGGCGTCGCCTTCCTCGGCGCGCTGCGCTCGCTGACCGTCGTCATCCCACCACAGCACCGCGCCGAGGTGATGTCCGCCTTCTACGTCGTCGCCTACGCCTCATTGGCCGTGCCCGCGATCGTGGCCGGCGTCGTCGTCACCCACATCAGCATCGACGACACCTTCCGCATCTTCGGCACGCTCGTCGTCGTGCTCGCGGCGATCGTCGCGACGCTCGCGGCGCGCGTGCGCACCGGGCGCGCGGCCGTCGCGGTCTGAGACGCAGCGCACGCCCGCAGCAGCGGGCGTGCGCTGATGAGACCCGCGGGTTGGACTCGGGGGCGAGCCGGGCCGTCGCGGTCTGAGGATCAATCCGCGGCAGCGACCCTGCGCTCCAGCGCCACGCGCGGCAGCCGTACGCTCAGCCACCGCGGCATCCACCACGCCCACCGATCCATCAGCCGCATCACGGCAGGGACGATCAGGCAGCGGATCACGACCGCGTCAAGCAGGATCGCGACGGCCAGCCCGAGCCCGAACTGCTTCATCATGCGGTCCGGGCTGGTCATGAAGGCGCCGAAGACGACGACCATGATCGCCCCCGCCGCGGTGATCACGCGGCCGGTCGCGGCGAGCCCTTCGCGCACCGCGTGGCGGGCATCACCGGTCCGCTCCCACTCCTCGTGCATCCGCCCGACGAGGAAGACCTCGTAGTCCATCGAGAGACCGAAGACGATCGCGAAGATCAGGATCGGGATCGTCGAGTCGACCGGGCTCGGCTCGATCCCGAACAGCCCGTGCTGGAAGACGAGCGTGACGACGCCGAGCGCGGCGCCGATGCTGAGCAGGTTCAGCACCGCCGCCTTCAGCGGGATCAGCAGCGAGCGGAAGACGACCATCAGCAGCAGCGCGGAGAGCCCGACGACGATCGCGACGAACAGCGGCAGCCGCTCCTGCACGGCGTGGGCGTAGTCGTCGGCCGCCGCCGTCGAGCCGCCGACGAGATAGGTCGCGCCCGTTCTCGCCGCCAGCGGCGGCAGCACGTCGTCGCGCAGCCGCGTCACGAGCTGCTGCGTCGCCTCGTCCTGCGGCTTGGCGTCGGGGAAGGCGACGACCGTCGTGACCTCCCCGCTCCCCCCGTCCTGCGGCGGTGCGACGGCGGCGACGCCGGGGGTGTCGGCGAGCGTGGTGCGGAGCGACTCGGCAGCGGCCGCGCCACCGCCGTCGGCGACGATCAGCAGCGGGCCGTTGAAGCCGGCACCGAAGCCGTCCGCGAGCAGGTCGTACGCCTTGCGCGGACCGCTGGAGGCGCTGTCGTTGCCGGCGTCGGCGAAGCCGAGCCGCATGTCGGTCGCGGGCAGCGCGAGCGCGACCATCAGCGTCCCGGCGACCGCCAGCACGGCGACCGGGCGCGCCTGCACGAACGCCGCCCAGCGGCGCCAGCGCTCGCCCTCGACGCGCTGGCGGCGACGAGCCTTCAGCGCCCGCTTGCGCACGCTGCGCTCGATCCGCTTGCCGAAGACCGTCAGCAGCGCAGGCAGCAGCGTCAGCGACGCGACCATCGTCACGAGCACGGTCACCGAGACGCCGAGCGCGACCCCCTGCAGGATGCCGATGCCGAGCGCGATCAGGCCGAGCAGGCCGATGATCACCGTCGCGCCCGCGAAGACGACCGAGCGGCCGGCGGTGTCGAGCGCGATCCGCAGCGCGTCGTCGCGGTCGCGGTCGGCGAGCAGCTCCGAGCGGTAGCGCGAGAAGATCAGCAGCGCGTAGTCGATCCCGACGCCGAGCCCGACGAGCGACATCAGCGCCGGCGTGAAGTCGGCGACGTCGAACAGGTGCGAGCCGATCACGATCAGCGCCGTCGTGCCGCCGACCGCGATCAGCGCGGTCACGATCGGGATGCTCGCCGCCAACAGCGAGCCGAACAGGAAGACGAGGATCACGAGCGCCGCGAGCGTTCCGATCGACTCGGCCCCGCCGCCGCCCGCATCGACGTAGCGGACGGCGTCGCCGCCCAGCTCGACCTGCAGACCGTCCCCCCGCGCCGCCTCGGCGGTGTCGATCAGCCGCTCGATCGCGGCTCTCGGGACGGCGTTGCTGGTGTCGTCGAGCGCGACCGTCGCGTAGGCGATCGTGCCGTCTCTGGAGACGGCGCCGCTCGTGAACGGGTCCTGCACGCCGGCGACGTGCGGCAGCCTGCTGACCTCGGCGACCATCGACTCGACCCGTTCGCGTGTCCGCGGATCGCCGACGCCGCCTGGATCGCGCATCACGATCTGCACGGTGTCGCCGGCCTGTGCCGGCGACGAGCGCTTCAGGGTGTCGAGCGCCGCCTGCGACTCCGTCCCGGGCAGCGCGAAGTCGTTGTTCCAGTCGGCGCCGATCGCGAACGAGCTGCCGAGCACCGCCAGCAGCGTCACGAGCCACAGCGCGATCGCGCGACGGCGGTGTCGGATCGACCAGTGGGCGAGCCGCTCGAAGCGGCTCTCTGAGGGGCGCGCCGGGGCGGGGCGCGAGCGGGTGGAGGTCATGCCCGGCACGCTCTCAACGGCAGGACGCCATGTCGCTGGGGTGCCGTGGCGTTCATGCGGGGGCCGGCGGCCCGGTCGCCGCCGGGGGATATCCCCCGGCTCTGGCGGGCGGGGCGCGGCGGGCGTGGGCGCGGCGGGCGTGGGCGCGGCGGGCGGGGGCGCGGCGCGGCTCAGCGCCGGATCAGGACCGGCGTGCCGCGCGGGGCGAGCGACAGCAGCCGGTTGACGACCGTCTGCGGCGCGCGCACGCAGCCGTGCGAGGCGGCGGTGCCGAGCGGGTCGCCGAGCTGGTCGGAGGCGTGGACCGCGGCCTGCGGAATCCCGCCCTGGTAGTGCGCCAGCGTGCGCGAGTAGGCGACGAGCGCGAGCACGCGCGGTCCCAGCACGCTGCCGGGCGGCTCCTCGGCGACCGCGTCGACGGCGAACTGGCCGACGGGGGTCGGCGAGACGGGGGCGCCGACGACGACGCTCGTGCTCAGCCGCGTGCGGCCGGCGCGCTGGAAGACGAGCGTCCGCTCCGACAGGTCGACGACGATGCGGCGATCGGTGCGCGCGAGCAGTGCGGCTCGCGCGGGAATCCAGCCGTGCGAGCCTGCCGGCATGCCCTTCAGCAGCACGTCGAGCCAGCGTTCGCCGCCGACCGTGCGGCTGCCGAGCACCAGCAGCACGTTGGGGCCGCCCCAGAACGGCGCGACAGTGCCGATCTGGCGCATCGCGGCGGCGTCGGCGCGCGGCGCGCTGCGGGCGGCGACCGGCTCGACGATCCGCGCCGTCCACGCCTCGCGCGCGGTCGGGCCGTGCGGCTTGGGCGCCGCGGAGGAGACGGGGCCCCGCTCGCCACGCGCGGCGGCGGTCGGCGCGCCAGCGTTCGGCGCGGCGGCCGTCGCCAACGCCG
>NZ_JAWSTH010000142.1:0-13650 GCF_033542075.1 Conexibacter stalactiti | reverse complement strand
GGGCGCGGCGTGCGGATCGTCGCGAGCGCGACCGTGGTGACCGGCGGCGCGCGGCCGGCGACCGCCGCCGGCCGCCGCGCGGTGCGGCTGCCGGCGCGGTGAGGAACGGCTCGCGCAGACCGTCGCGCCGGTGGATCGCCGGCGCGACGCTCGCGCGAGTGCGGATCCGGCCCACGCGGCCCGCCACGTCTGGCATCGTTGCTGAGGTGCCAGCGCTCAGCAGCCTGACGGATGCTCCGCGTTCGAGCCCGCTCGTGGAGCGCGACCCCGAGCTCGCCGCGATCGATCGCGCGATCGCGGCGGCGGCCGGCGGCGAGGGCCGGACGATCGTCGTCGACGCCGCGCCCGGGCTCGGCAAGACCGCGCTGCTCGACGCCGCCGAGCAGCGGACGCGCGACGCCGGCTGGCTCGTGCGGCGCGCCGCCCACGGTCCGCGCGAGCGCTTCTTCTCGCACGGGATCGTGCGCACGCTGCTGGAGACGCCGCTGCGCCGGCTCGACGACGGCGCGCGCGAGCGGGCCGCCGCCGGGCTCGGCGGCGCGGCCGCGCGGCTGCTGCTCGACGGCGAGGTGCCCGAGGCCGGCCCCGAGGTCGGTCACAGCGTCCTGTGGCTGTGCGCGGCGCTCGCCGCGGAGCGGCCGCTGGCGCTGCTCGTCGACGACGCGCAGTGGGCCGACGCGCAGTCGCTCACGGTCCTCTCCTACCTCGCGCGCCGGATCGCCGACCTGCCGATCGTGCTTGCCGTCGCGACCCGCTCGCGCATCGGCGACTGGGAGCCCGATCCCGTCGGGCTGCTCGGCGGCGTCGGCGGCGGCACCGTGCTGGCGCCGGGCACGCTCGGCCGCGCCGCCGCGTTCGAGCTGACCCGGCGCCACGCGCCGGGCGCCTCCGACGCCGACTGCCGCGCCGTCCACCGCTCCTCCGGCGGCAACCCGTGGCTGTTGATCGAGCTGTCGCGGCAGCTCGCGATCGGCGGCCCCGACGTGCTGCGCGACCCGCTGCGCCACGCCGTCCCGCTGTCGCCCGACGCGCGAGTGCAGCTGCGCCGCCGGCTCTCCGACGTCTCCCCCGCCGACCGCGCCGTCGCCGACGCGCTCGCGATCCTCGCCGCCGCCGCCGACCACCACGCGGTCGCCGAGATCGTCGGCGCGGGCGCCGGCGACCTGACCGTCGCACGCGGCCGGCTCGCCGCCGAGGGGCTCTGCGCCGCCGACGCCTGGCGGCTCGCGCACCCGCTGCTGGAGGCGGCCGTGCGCGCGGAGCTGGGCCCGTTCGAGCGGGAGCGCCTGCACCGCGAGGCCGCGCGCGTGCTGGCCGCCGACGGCGCCGCGCCCGAGCTGGTCGCCGAGCATCTGCTCGCGTGCGGTCCGGCGAGCGACCCGGCGGCGAGCGCGGCGCTGCAGGAGGCGGCCGCGCGCGCGACCGAGCGCGGCGAGCCGGAGCTGGCGGCGGCGCTCGTCACTCGCGCGCTGGAGGAGCGCGCGCCCGGCGACGACCGCGCCGCGATCCTCGCCCGCCTCGGCACGACCGCCTTCCACGCCGGCCGCAGCGACGCGCACGAGCAGCTGCAGCAGGCGCTCACGGCCAGCCGCGACCAGGCGACGCGGGTCGAGATCCTGCAACGGCTCGGCGCGCTGCAGGCGATCGCCCCGACCGGCGAGTGGCTCGACGGCGTGCTCGCGGCCGGCGATCAGATCGACGGCGACGACCCTGACCTGAAGCTGGCGGCCGAGCTGGCGGCGATGGACGCGCTGCTGACGCACACCGACCGCCACGCCGAGCGGGCCGAGCGCGTGCGTGCGATCGCGCCGCTGTCGACCGACGTGCCGGAGCTGCAGGCGGCCGCGCTCGCCCACCGCGCCTGGCTCGGTGCCGAGACCGGCCTCGTCGAGGCGAGCACCTGCGCCGGCCTCGCCCGCGCCGCGCTCGCCGACGACGCGCTGCTGCGGCTCGCCGACCGCCGCGCCGGCTTCCACCTCTGCGTGCGCGTGCTGATGGTGACCGACCGCGTCGAGGACGCCGACGCGGCGATCCGCGCGCTGCGCGACAGCGCCGCCGAGAGCGGCTCGATCGTGCTCGCCGCGGCCGCCGCCTGGTACGCCGGCGACCTCGCGCTGTGCGTCGGGCGGCTGCAGGAGGCCGAGTGCGAGGCGCGCCGCGCGATCGAGCTGGCGCCGGCGCCGGGGCTCGTCTCGGCCGCGTCGACGGAGGTGCTCGTCGGCGCGCTCGCGGAGCGCGGCGCGCTCGACGACGCGCGGGCGGTGCTCGACGCCCGCCCGGAGCTGTGGCGCGGCGACGAAGGGTGGGAGACCGGCGTGCGCCACGCGCGCGCCCGGCTGCTGCTGGCCGCCGGCGAGTTCGAGCAGGCTGCCGAGGCGGCGCGCGAGGTCGGCGAGCGGCGTCTCGCGCAGGGCCGCGGCAACCCCGCCTGGACGTCGTGGCGCGCGACGCTCGCGCACGCGCTCGCGCATCTTGGCCGACTCGAGGAGGCGGCCGTCGTCGCGGACGAGAACGTCGCGCTCGCGCACGCCTTCGGCGCCCCGACGGCGCTGATGACGGCGCTGCTGGCGCGGACCGTCTGCGAGCCGCCCGGCGAGCGGCGCGCGGCGCAGGCGGCCGCCGCGCTGGAGCTGGAGGCGCCGGCAGTGCTGGAGCGCGCGCAGCTGCAGGTCGAGCTGGGCAGCATGCTCGTGCGGCTGGGCCGGCGGATCGAGGCGCGCGACGCGCTGAGACCGGCCTTCGCGACAGCTGACGCGGCCGGCGCCGCGCCGCTGGCCGAGCGCGCCCGCCGCGAGTTGGTCGCCTCCGGGCTGCGGCCGCGCAAGGCGGCGCTCGACGGCGTCGCGTCGCTGACGCCGCGGCAGGCGCAGGTCTGCGGGCTGGCCGCCGGCGGGCGCAGCAACCGCGAGATCGCGCAGGAGCTGTTCCTCAGCGTCAAGACGATCGAGACGCACCTCGCGGCGGCGTACGAGAAGCTCGGGGTCAGCGGCCGCGCGGAGCTGGTCGCCGCGCTCGCCGCGGCCGAGGCCGAGGCACCCTGAGGGCGGCCGGCGGAGAAAAGCTCCGGGTCGGCTCCCGATTGTCGCGCGCGGCGCGGGGCTCTCAACTGGAGCGATGCCCCCATCCGCGTCCCCATCAGCCTCCCCTCTCGCCGCGCGCCGAGCCGCGGCGCCGCCGCGACAGCGCCGCGTCGACCGCCGCACGCTGGCGATCGCGACCGCCTGCGCCGGCGGCTTCCTCGCCTTCCTCGACACGACGATCGTCAACACCGCCTTCCCCAGCATCGCCGGCTCGTTCGGCGGCGCGACGCTCGCGCAGCTGTCGTGGGTGCTCGACGCCTACTTCATCGTCCTCGCCGCGCTGCTGGTGCCGGCCGGCGGCCTCGCCGACCGGCTCGGCCGCAAGCGCGTCTTCCTCGCCGGCACGCTGCTGTTCGTCACCGCCTCGGTGCTGTGCGCGGCGGCGCCGAGCTGGCAGGTGCTCGTCGCCGCGCGCGTCGTGCAGGGCGTCGGCGCGGCGATCGTCGTGCCGGTCTCGCTGGCGCTGATCCTGCCGGAGTTCCCGGTCGCCAAGCGCGCGGCCGCCGTCGGCATGTGGGGCGCCTCGGCGGCGCTCGCGGCGGCCGGCGGGCCGGCCCTCGGCGGCCTGCTCTCCGAGCTGGCCGACTGGCGCCTCGTCTTCCTCGTCAACGTGCCGCTCGGCCTGCTCGTATGGGCGATGGCGCGGCGCTCGCTGGTCGAGAGCGTCGACGAGCGCGCGACCGGCCTGCCCGACCTCGCCGGCAGCGCGCTCGCCGTCGCCGGCCTCGGCCTGCTCGCGCTCGCGCTCGTGGAGGGCGGCAACTGGGGCTGGACGAGCGCGCCGATCGTCGCCAGCGCGGTCGCGGCCGGCGTGCTGCTGGCGGCGACCGCGCGCCGTTGCGCGACCCACCCGCGGCCGATCGTCGATCCGAAGCTGATGCGGATCCCCAGCTTCGCGCGCGCGAACCTCGGACTGCTGCTGCTCGGGATGGGCTTCTTCTCGACGATCCTCGCGAACATCCTCTTCCTCACCTCGGTGTGGAGCTACGGGATCCTCACCGCCGGCCTCGCGGTCGTGCCGGGCGCGATCGCCAGCGCCGTCGCCGCGATCCCGGCCGGCAAGCTCGCCGACCGCCACGGTCACCGCGCCGTGATCGTGCCGGGCTGCCTGCTGTACGTCGCCGGGATCCTCGTCGTGCGCACTGCCGGCGCCGAGCCCGACTTCCTCGGCACGTGGCTGCCGGCGATGGTGCTGAACGGGATCGGACTCGGGATGTCGTTCCCGACGCTCGGCGCGGCCGCCCTGCGCGACGTGCGGCCGGAGCGGTTCGCCTCCGCGAGCGCGATCTCCTCCGCCTTCCGCCAGTTCGGCGGCGTGCTCGGCACGGCGATCCTGTTTGCCGTGCTCGGCTCGCCGGTCGGCCTCGGCGCGGCACTCGACGCCTTCCACGAGGCCTACCTGGTGAGCGCCCTGTGGCCACTCGGCGCGGCGCTGGCGGCGCTGACGCTGGCACCGCGAGCGGCCGCCGCACCCGCCGACGCCGACGCCGACGCGAAGGTGGTGACGCGATGATCCGCCTGCTGCCCGCCGCCACCGCCGCCACCGCCGCGCTCGCGCTGCTGCTCCCCACCGGCGCGTCGGCCACCGTCACCCGCACGGCGATCACGACGCCGAGCGAGCCGCTCTACGCCGCCTACAGATTCGCCGCGCCGGAGGCGGTCTTCAGCGTCTCCGGCACGAGTGACGGCACGACCGGCGACATGCTCGCGCTGCGCTGCGAGCCCGGCTTTGGCGGCAGACTCTCCGAGCCGATCAGAGTCGCCGCCGACGGCAGCTTCACGACGACCGCCTCGATGACGGCGATCGGCTCCTCCCCCTGCCGGCTGCGCGCGGTCCCGGCCGGCCATGCCGGCGACGAGCTGGCCGCCTTCGAGCCGCGGCTGGTGGCGCTGACGGCGTACGCGCCCGAGGCGCGCGTGACGCCGGTGCGCGGCTCGGTCGAGCTGCGCCCGTTCAGCTTCGACGTCTACACCGGCCACCGGCACGGCATCGCGAACGTGCGGCCGAGCGATGACGGCGGCCTCCGCGAGGTCTTCTCGCTGCTGCCCGACACGCTCGCGAGAACGCCGTCGTGGGCGCTGGCCGCGTACCTGCTGCCGGACGCCGCCGACCCGCGCACCCCGGTCGAGGTCGACGGCGCCGCGTCCTACGGCGGTCGCTTGATCCCGCGGCTCGACTTCGACGGCGCCGGCCCGCAGGACCGCAGCGCGCCGGCCGGCTACACGGGCGTGCAGTCGGCCGTGACGGTCGATCCGCAGAGCGGCGACGTCACGGTGCTGGAGTCGGTGCCGATCGTCCACTGCAGCGGCACCGACCGGCCCGACCCGCTGCCGGCGGAGTGCATGTCGGTGCGGCCGAGCGGCATCCGCCACGAGCGCACCTACCGCTTCACGCGCGAGCATCGCGTCATAGCGGTTCGCGACAGCTGGATCAGCAGCGACGAGCGCGCGCATCGCGTGCGCGTGGTGATGACGCACTCGGCGCTGACCGATCCGCCGTCGCTGTGGCGCCTCCCGGCCGAGCCGGAGCTGTCGCCGGCCGGCGGCGAGCTGCGCCACCCGACCGGCCCCGGCACGGTCGCCCATCGCGCGGAGAGCGGCGCGCTCGCGGCCGGCGCGATCGCGTTCGACCCCGCCCCGGCCGAGTTCTCGTTCCCGTTCAACAACCGGCTGCGCGAGGTCTCGCTGCTGGAGGTCCCGGCCGGCGCCGTCGTCGAGGTGCGGCGGACCTTCGCGCACGCGCCGACGGTCGCCGGCGTGGAGCAGCTGCTGCCGCCGCCCGCGCCCGTGCCGCAGCTCGCGCCGGGGCCGGCTCCGGCCGAGCCGGGCGGCGGCGGCCGCGAGCTGAAGCCGACCGGCCCTCGCCCCGAAGCGAGCAGAGAGCGCTCACGCCCGTACCGCCCCTGCGTCGTCCCGCGCGTCCGCCGCGGCGCGACGGTCGCCGCCGCCCGCAGAGCGATCGCGACGGCCGGCTGCAGATCGAAGGGGCCGTTGCGCAAGGTCCGCTCGCGCGTGCGCCGCGGACGCGTCGTCACGCTGACGCCGAGAGCGCGCAGCGTGCGCGCCCCCGGCGCCGTCGTGACGATCACCGTCAGCAGAGGTCGCGCTATCTGATCTTCGTCAGCGTCACCGAGTCGATCCGGCCGAAGTCGGTCGAGCCGCCACCGCCGCCGTTGTCGATCCCGAGGCGGTGGTTGCCCGCCGTCGTGACGTCGAACGTGATCGAGTTGGTCGCCCAGCTGGTGTTCGTGAAGGTGGCGCTTCTGATCACCGACAGCGGCGATGCCTGCACCGCCAGCAGGTTGATCGACGCGCCGCTGCTCTGCGTCGAGGCGCTGAACGTGTAGGTGCCGGTCGCGAGCCAGACGCCCTGCGTGATCGAGGCATAGCCTCTGTCGAATCTGTTGATCTCGCCGAACCAGCCGCCCGGCTGCCCGACGCTCGCGTTGCTCGCCGTGCCGGTGCCCTCGGTCGACCAGAACGAGGTGCCGATCTGGCTCGGCCAGGCGTTGCCGCCGTCGAAGTTGTTGTTGTAGATGCCCTCCGTGTTCGACGAGACGCCGAAGTTGTAGACCGGGTCGTCGATCGAGAGGTCGGTCGTCGCGACCGACGCGAGGTTGTTCGTCAGCGGGTTGCCTCTGACGGTCGACACCAGCGTGTTTCTCGCGAACCGCAGCCACTTCGTCGGCGTCTTGTACCCGCCGGGGTTGTAGATGTCGTTCGACAGCGCACCGATCGGATGGGTCGCCGAGAAATAGTTGTCGTGGACGTTGACTCTGGAGATCTCGACTCTGGACGCATCCGGCGCCGCGGCGGTCCAGTTGATGAAGAGGAAGCCGTGCGAGCCGTTGGTCTCGAGGTTGTAGACCTCGTTTCTGTAGACCTCGATGTCGTGCGAGGTGCGCGCGACGTCGGAGTTCCACCAGGCGCTTCTGCGCGGGTCGGCGTAGCTGGCCCAGACGTAGATGCCGTCGTCGTAGGTCGTCAGGTGATTGTCGTGGACCGAGACGTTGCCGCTGTTCATGATGCTGATGCCGTCGGAGTTGAGCGTCCGCGGCGTGACCGTTCTGATGCCGGAGACCTCGACGTTGTCGCTGTTGCGCAGCGCGACGTTGTACGCCGAGGCGTTGGCGATCGTGATCCCTCTGATCGAGAAGTTGGTCGCGTAGTGCGTGCCGATGCCGTGCACGAGGACGCTGTTGTCGTCGTTGGTGTTGTAGGTGAGGTCGATCGTTCCGCTGCCGGTGATGTGGACGTTCGAGACGTTGCCGGCGTAGAGCAGCGGATAGTTCTGATCGAGGTAGGTGATGAACTGTATTCTGCTGCCAGGGATCACCCGTCCTCTCGTCGGCGTGTTCGCCCAGTGGGCGGGATCCTGGCTCTGTCTCAGCGTCGCGCCCGACGCGATGTTGAACGTGACGTTGGACTTCAGGATCAGGTTGCCCGTCAGGTACGTGTAGGTGCCGGGCAGCGTCACCGTCCCGCCGCCGGCTCTGTTGACGGCGTCGATCGCGCTCTGGATCGCGGCGCGATCGTTGGTGACGCCGTCGCCTCTGGCGCCGTAGCCGACGTCGCGGACGCTGACGTCGAGCGCGCTCGCCGCGCCCGTGCTCAACCACATCGATACGAGCAGCGCGCAGGCGAATGCGGCCAGGCGTGAATACGGCACTGCGGATCTTGCGATCACAACGGCCTCCTGGGTGGGGTGCGCGAACCCGCCCCCTGGCGGGTTCGCGGCTGTATTGAGTTGTGAACTGCGGTCCGGCTAGCTCACGCCCAGGATCCGGCGCTGTTCGGTCTCCGGGTCGGCGACCGGGATCGCGTCCATCAGACTGCGCGTGTACTCGTGCTGCGGGTGCGCGAACAGACGCTCGCGCGGCTGCGCCTCGACGATGCGGCCGTGGCGCATCACTGCGACGTGGTGCGCCATGTAGCGCACGATCGCAAGGTCGTGGGAGATGAAGAGGTACGTCAGCCCCAGCTCCCGCTGGAGCGTCGTGAGCAGGTTCAGCACCTGCGCGCGGACGGAGACGTCGAGCGCCGAGACGGCCTCGTCGAGCACGACGAACTCCGGTTCGAGCGCAAGCGCGCGGGCGATCGCGACGCGCTGCGCCTGACCACCCGAGAGCTGGTCCGGCCGCCGCTGCGCGAAGCCGCTCGCGAGCCCGACCAGCTCCAGCAGCTCGGCGACGCGGGCCGTCCGCGCGGCCTTGTCGCCGAGGCCATGGGCCTTCAGCGGCGCCTCCAGCGCCTGCGCGACCGTCTGGCGGCGGTTGAGCGAGCCGTGCGGGTCCTGGAAGACGACCTGCATGCGGCGGCGCAGCCTGCGCAGCTGCTCGCGCTGGAGTGCCAGCACGTCCTCGCCGTCGAAGCGGATCTCGCCGCCGTCGGCCTCGATCATCCGCAGCACGCAGCGAGCGCTCGTCGACTTGCCCGAGCCCGACTCACCGACGAGCCCGAGCGTCTCCCCGCGCGCGACCGTGAAGGAGACGTCGTCGACGACCCGTCTGCCGCCGTAGACCTTCACGAGCGAGCGGACCTCCAGCAGTGGCTCAGCCATGCCGCACCTCCTCTCGTGTCAGCGCGAAGTGGCAGGCGACGCGGCCGCCGTCCCCGCTCTCGGCGAGCGCCGGCCGCTGCTGCGCACAGACCTCCTGCGCGTACGGGCAGCGCGGGTGGAAGCTGCAGCCGCTCGCGAGCTGGCCGGGCAGCGGCGGCTGGCCGGCGATCGTCGGGATCGGCCTGCCGAGCGGCAGCGTCAGGTCGCAGGCGGCGCCCAGCAGCGCCTCGGTGTAGGGATGGCGCGGCGCGGCGTACAGCTCGCGCACCGGCGCCTGCTCGACCAGCCGGCCGGCGTACATCACCGCGATCTCGTCGCAGAAGCCGGCGGCGACGCCGAGGTCGTGCGTGATCATCACCATCGCGACCTCGCGCTCGCGCGAGATCCGCACCAGCAGCTCGACGATCCGCCGCTGCGTCGTGACGTCGAGTGCGGTCGTCGGCTCGTCGCAGATCAGCACCTCGGGGTCGGCGCTGAGCGCCATCGCGATCATCACCCGCTGGCGCATCCCGCCGGACAGCTCGTGCGGGTAGGCGCGGGCCTTCGCGGCGGCGTCGGCGATGCCGACGTCATCCAGCAGCTCCAACACCCGGGCGCCGGCCTCACGGCGGTTCAGCGACGTGTGCAGGCGGATCGTCTCGGAGATCTGGTCGCCGACCTTGTGCAGCGGGTTGAGCGACCGCATCGGATCCTGGTAGATCATCCCGATCCGCCCGCCGCGGACGCGGTTGAGCGCGCGCCCGCGCAGCGCGCGCAGGTCGGTCTCGCCGAGCCGCACGCTGCCGGCGGTGATCCGCAGCGGCCGCCGCAGCAGCCCCATCGCGGCCATCGCCGTCATCGTCTTGCCGCTGCCGGACTCACCGACGAGCCCCATGCGGGCACCGCGCGCGACCGTGAACGAGACGTCGCGCACGATCGGCAGCGGGCCAGCGCGTCCGGCGTCGGCGACGACCGTCAGCCCCTCGACGGCGAGAGCGGGAAGCGCGGCGGTCATCTGCGACCTCGGTTCGAGCGGGCGCCGAGCTGGTCGGCGACGACGTTGAGCAGCCAGATCGTCAGCAGGATCGCGAGCGCGGGGAAGATCGCGTACTCCCAGCGCTGGTAGAGGAACTGGTAGCCCTCCTTCAGCAGCGTCCCCCACGAGGCGTCCGGCGGCTGGATGCCGAGCCCGACGAAGCTGAGGCTCGCCTCCAGGATCATCGCGCCGGCGGCGTTGATCGCCGCCTGCACGGCCAGCAGCGGGACCGCGTTGGGCAGCAGCTCGGCGAGCAGCAGCCGGCGGCGGCGCGCGCCGTAGGCGACCGCGGCGGCGTAGTAGTCACGGCTCATCTCCTGCAGCGCGACGCTGCGCGCCATCCGCGCCGTCGTCGGCGCCAGCAGCACGCCGATCACGAGCGCGAGGTTGAGCGTCGAGGCGCCGAAGGCGGAGATGCAGACGAGCGCGAACAGCAGCTGCGGGATCGCCATCAGGGCGTCCGCGGTGCGCATCAGCAGCTCGTCGACGATCCCGCGCCGCAACGCCGCGAGGAAGCCCCACGTCGTCCCGAGCACGAACGCGACGAGCACCGCGCCGCCGCTGATCAGCAGCGTCAGGCGGCCGCCGTAGAGGACGCGCGCGAAGAGGTCGCGGCCGAGGTCGTCGGTGCCGAACCAGTGGTCCCAGCTCGAGCCCGAGAAGGCGATCGCCGGATCCTGCTCGGCCGGGTCCCAGCGCGCGACCAGCGGCGCCGCCAGCAGCAGCAGGACGAGCAGCAGCAGGAGCCCGGCGCTGACGCCGAGCAGCGTCGGCCGCGGCAGCCGGCGCAGGCGCTCGCCCAGCGAGGCGCGCGGCGCGGGGGCGGCGGGCGGAGCGGGCGCGGCGACGGCGCCCGTCGTCGGCTCAGCCATCCGCGTTCACCGTCCGCAGCCGCGGGTCGAGCGCGCGCGCCAGCAGGTCGACGACGAGCGTCGTCAGGATGAAGCCCGCGCACAGCAGCAGCACGACCGTCTGCAGCACCGCGTAGTCGCGTCTCAAAGCAGATTCGACGGCGAGCGAGCCGAGGCCCGGCAGGCCGAAGACGTACTCGACGAGCACCGCGCCGCCGAGCGTGTAGCCGAAGATCAGGCCGACCGAGGTCAGCGCCGGCAGCAGCGCGTTGCGCAGCGCGTGGCGCAGCACGACGGAGACGCGCGGCACGCCCTTGCCCTCGGCCGTGCGCACGTACGGCTGGTCGAGCGCCTCGACCAGCTCGGCGCGCAGGTAGCGCACGATCAGCGGCGAGGCGACCGCCGCCAGCGCCGCCGCCGGCAGCACGAGGTGGCGCAGGTTCTCGCTGACGCTCTCGTCGAGCGGAACCCAGCCGCGCGCGGGCAGCCAGCCGAGCTGCACGCTGAAGACGATCAGCAGGAAGATCGAGGCGACGAACGGCGGGAAGGCCATCCCCAGCGACGACAGCCCCGAGATCGCGCGGTCGATCCAGCCGTGCGGCCGCAGCGCGGCGACGACGGCCGTCGGCACCGCCAGCGCGACCGACAGCCCGACCGAGACGATCGTCAGCTCCAGCGTCGTCCCGATCCGCTGCCCGATCAGGTCGGTGACGGAGTACTGGCTGAAGTACGAGGTGCCGAAGTCGCCGCGCAGCAGACCGCCGACCCACTCGCCGTACTGCGCGAGCACCGAGCGGTCGAGCCCGAGCTGCTCGCGCAGGCGGTCGATCGTCTCCTGCGAGACGCCCTGCGTGGAGCCGAGCCGCGTGATCACCGGGTCGCCGGGGAGCGCGCGCAGGACCGCGAAGACGATGACCGACGTGGCGACGAGCAGCAGCACGCTCGTCGCCACGCGGGTGATCACGTATCGGCTCACGTCACTCCGCGAAGCCGGCCGACTCGAAGTGCGGCAGGCCGCCGCCCTCGACCCACACCCCGACGACGTCCTTCTGCGTCGCCGTGGCGACCGTCGTCTGGACCGGGACGATGATCGGGACCTGCTCGTTGATCAGTCTCTGCGCTCTGTCCCAGACGGCCTTGCGGGCGTCTCTGTCGGGCGTCGCGACAGCCTCGTCGAAGAGGTCGCTGAACTCCGGGCTGTCCCAGTTGCACTCGCAGCGGCCTCTCAGCAGGAAGCTGAGCTGGAAGTACGGGTCGGGCGCGAACGACTGGAAGTTCGGCACGACGAGGCCCGGATATCTTCTGCCTGCCGGGTAGAACTTCGCCGGCCAGCTCGACAGCTCTCTGTTCTCGATCTTCAGGTCGACGCCGATCTTCTTCAGGCTCGCCTGCAGGATCTGGCCGCTCGTGTTCCACTCCGGGTACTGGCCCGCGACGCCCCACCAGGTCAGCTCTCTCACGCCGGCCTGCTCGAACAGCTCTCTCGCCTTGTCGAGGTCGTAGCTGTAGTCGGTCATCCCCTCGGCGAACCAGGGGCTGTTGTCGGCCAGCGGCGTGTTCGTCGCCGAGACGAGGCCCTGGTCGTAGTAGGCGGCCTTGAAGATCGCCTCGCGGTCGGTCGCGTACGCGAGCGCCTGACGGGCGCGCAGGTCGTCGAACGGCGGCGAGCTGAGGTCCATCTCCCAGCTGACGTAGACGCCGGTGACGTCCGGCTCGACGATGCTGATCTCGGGTTCGTTTCTGAGCTGCGGGATGTCGGAGGAGGGCACCGACCAGAGCGCGTCGAGGTCGCCGGAGCGCAGCGAGGTGACGGCCGAGGTCGAGTCGGCGGCCTTCACGAGTCTGATCTCGTCCAGCGGCGCCGGGTCGCCCCAGTAGTCGGCGTTTCTTCTCAGGTAGACGTGGTCGCCGGGGACGAACTCGCTGACGGTGAAGGGACCGGTGACGGCCGGCTCTCTGTCGATCGTTCTGAGCGAGTCGACGTCGACGATCTTGACCGGGACGAGCACCTCGGGCAGCAGCACGTTCGCTCTGCTGAGCGTGAAGACGACTCTCGCTCTGCCGTCGGCGGTGACGCTCTTGACCGGCTCCAGCGCCGTCTTCAGCTGCGTCGCGGTGTCGGGGTCCTGGTAGTACTTCAGCGTCTCCACGACGTCGTTGGCCGTGAGCGCCTTGCCGTTGGAGAATCTGACCCCGTCGCGCAGCTCGAAGGTCCATCTTCTGTTGTCGGCCGACGGCGTCCATCTGGTCGCGAGGTCGGGCTCGACGGTGCCGTCCGGGCCCAGTCTGGAGAGACCGCCCCACAGCAGCGGGAAGAGCGCCTCCTCGAACGCGGTCCCCTTCAGGACCGGGTTCAGCTGCGGGATCCCGGAGGCCGCGCCGACCGTCAGGCTGCCGCCGCTGCCGCCCGGCGCGGCGGTCGTCGCCGCGGTCGTCTCGGTCGCGGTTCCGCCGCCCCCGTCGGCGCTGCTCGTGGTGGTCGATGAGCTCCCGCCACCGCAGGCGGCGAGCGTGACCGCTGCGACCGCCGGCAGGGAGAGTGCAACGAGGCGCTTCATGTCGCGACGTCCTTTCGTTACAGGGCGAAGTGGCACTGCCTGGCATCCGCGGACGCCGTGCTGCGGTGGGGGAGCAGTTCTTCGGGGCACTCGCATCGCTACAGCTCCAGCCGGTGTCGCGAGAGCACTTCGCAGCCGTCGGCGGTGACCCGCACGACGTGTTCGAGGCGGATGCCGAAGTCGTCGGCGTAGAGGGCGGGCTCGAGCGCGAGCACCATCCCCTCGCGCAGGAGGCCGGGCGCCTCCGGGACCAGCCGCGGGCGCTCGTGGTACGAGCTGCCGATGCCGTGGCCGGTGTGGTGCGGGTAGTCGAGGCCGGCGCGCGTGAGCGCGTCGATCTCCGCCGCGCTCGCGCCGGGGCGGATCGCGTCGATCGCGCGCTGCAGCGCGTCGTGGACGCGGCGGTGCGCGGCGCGCGCGGCGGCCGGCGGCTCGCCGACGGCGACGGTCGCGCAGGAGTCGCCCCAGTGGCCGCCGACGCGCGGCGCGAGGTCGCAGAGGATCAGCTCGCCGTCGCCGACCACGCGCGCCGACGTCGGGGCGCCGGCACCCGCGGGGCGCGGCCCGCTGCCGGGGTCCGGGCACC
>NZ_JAWSTH010000141.1:0-13757 GCF_033542075.1 Conexibacter stalactiti | reverse complement strand
ACCCGCCGCGCCGCCCGGCCCGGCCGCGCCGCCGCCGCGCGCGCCGGAGCCCGCCGGCACGACCTCGCGCACCGTCGTCGACTCGCAGATCCGCACGCCGAGCCGCGCGACCGCCGCTGCCAGCCCCTGCACGAGCTTCGCCGGTTGGACCCGCGCGCAGTGCGGGCTCCAGGCGCCGGTCGAGCCGCCCGCGACCCGTATCCGCTCCGCCATCTCGGCCGCCGAGAGCGCGACCAGGTCGCCCGGCGCCTCGTAGCCCCACGCGCGCTCGTGCGCGACGAACTCGCGCAGCCGCGCCTCCTGCGCCGGACCGCGGGCGACCTGCACGACGCCGTGGTGGACGACGTCGGCGTCGATCGACTCGCGCGCGCAGACGGCCAGCACCTCGTCGATCGTCGCGCGCATCGCGCGCTGAATCGACAGCACGGCGTCGCGGCCGTGCTCGGCCGCCATCTGCTCGCGCGGCGCGGTGAAGTGGTCCGACAGCCAGCCGCCGTTGCGGCCGGAGGCGCCGAAGCCGCAGAACTCCTTCTCCAGCACGACGACGTTCAGCTCGGGCTGCGCGCGCTTGAGGTAGTAGGCGGTCCACAGCCCCGTGAAGCCGCCGCCGACGATGCAGACGTCAGCGCTCGCGTCGCCGTCGAGCGGCGCGCGCCGGGCCGGCAGCTCGGTGTTCGCGTACCAGAAGGAGACGCCGCCGTTGCGCGGCGCGCTCATCGCTCCGCCTCCGCCGCCGCGACCTCGCCGACGCCCCAGCCGTACGCCATCTTGTGCATCTCCAGGATCAGGAAGGACTCGGCGCCGACGACGCCGTCGATCGCGTGCAGACGCTGCGTCAGCAGCTCGCCGAAGTGGGCGCTGTCGCGGCAGATCACCTCGACGAAGACGTCGTAGCCCCCGGCGACCGAGGCGACGTACGAGGTCTCCGGCAGCGCGCTGACCGCGGCGCAGACGGCGTCGAGCGAGGCCGGCCGCACCTTCACGCCGATCATCGCCATCAGGTCGAAGCCGATCTTGAGCGGGTCGGCGATCCCGACCACCTGCAGGATCCCGGCCCGCTCGAGCCGCTGCGCGCGGTAGCGCACGACCGACTCCGAGACGCCGAGGTCGCTCGCGATCCTGCTGTACGGCCGGCGCCCGTCCGGCTGGAGCGCCGCGATCAGCCTGCGGTCGACGTCGTCGAGCCGCACAGGTTGCGGATTCTGCTCTGTATCCGTCGCGGTCTTGCGAACTCCTCGATCCATCCTGCATTAACTAGCGGGATCCGAGATCTGACGCAAGCAACCTGGTCCTGCGGGGTATCGTCAGCCACATGAACGACGAGCAGATCCAGCAGCAGATCGAGGCGCTCGAGGCGGAGCGGCTGAGAATCCGCGAGCGCGAGGGCGCCGCCGACCCGAACCTCGACGAGGACCGCGTCCGCCTGGAGGCGATCGGCGTCGAGCTCGATCGCCTCTGGGACCTCCAGCGCCAGCGCCGCGCGCTGCGCGACGCCGGCGGCGACCCCGACCAGGCGGTCGAGCGCCCGGCCTCGACCGTCGAGAGATACCTGCAGTAGCTACGCCGACGCCCGCTCCAGCAGCCGCGCCAGCCGCAGCACGAGATCGTCGCGGCCGAACGGCGCGGTCAGCTGGAGCCCGATCGGCAGGCCCTCCGCCGAGCGCCCCGCCGGGACCGAGATCGACGGCAGCCAGGCGGCGTTGGCGAGGCCGCTGAACGGCTCCGCCCCGGTCGCGGAGGCGTCGCGGCCGTCGATCTCGCGCACGTCGGGATGGTCGGCCGGGAAGGCTGTGCAGGCCGTCGTCGGCGTCGCCAGCACGTCGACCTCGGCGAACATCCCGGCGACGACGCGGTCGAGCTGCGCCCGCGCCCGCAGTGCCCCGTCGAGCAGCGCCAGCGTCGGCGTCCCGCGCGCCTCGATCCACTCCAGCACCTGGTGGCCGAGCTCCTCGGCGCGCTGCGGATAGAGCTGCTCGGCCTCCAGGTAGGAGCGCATCTCCGGGCAGCGCGGCCACGAGACCGCGCGCATGTCCGGCAGCTGCACGTCGAGCGCCTGCCAGCTCCCGCCGGCGAGCGCCGCAAGCCGCTTCGAGGCCGCCTCGGCGGTCACGCGCACCTCTTCCTGCACGAGCGCGCGGCCGAGGTCGGGCGACCAGCCGACCCGCACGCCGCCGACGTCCAGCGTCGCGGCCGCGACGCGCCAGGCAGCGGGCGCGTGCAGCTGGGAGGCGCGCTCGGGCGCATACGGCCCGGCGACCAGCTCGAGCAGCAGCGCCGTCTCCTCGACGGTGCGCGTCAGCACGCCCCAGCAGTGGTAGTCGGTCGCCTGGCCCGGTCCGATGCGGCGGTCGCCCGGGATCAGGCCGTGGCTCGGCTTCAGGCCGATCAGCCCGCAGAAGGCGGCGGGGCTGCGGATCGAGCCGCCGGCGTCGCTGCCGGTCGCGAACGGGACCATCCCGGCTGCGACCGCCGCGGCCGAACCGCCGCTGCTGCCACCCGGCGTCAGCCGCGGGTCCCACGGGTTGCGGGTGACGCCGTGGGCGCGGCTGTAGGTGGCCGCGCTGACGCCGAACTCGGGCGTCGCCGTCTTGCCGACCGGGATCGCCCCGGCGGCGCGCAGCCGCGCGACCAGCGGCGGCTCGCGCTCCGCCGGCGCGCCGTCCTTGAACAGCAGCGAGCCGAGCCCGGTGGGCATCCCGATGCAGTCGTCGAGGTCCTTGACGCCGAAGGGGACGCCGGCGAGCGGTCCGGGATCGCCGCCGGCCGCGAGCGTCGCGTCGACCGCGCGCGCGGCGGCGAGCGCACCGTCGGCGTCGACGTGGACGAAGGCGTTCAGCGCCGGATTGCGCTCCTCGATCGCTCGCAGCGACGCCTCGATGGCCGCGACCGCCGTCGTCTCGCCGCGGCGGATCGCCGCCGCCAGCGCCGTCGTCGTCGGCGCCGGCGGCAGCGCGTCGAACACCGCGCTCATGACGCCACCGCGCGGTCGAGCGTCGGGATCGCCGCCAGCAGCGCCTGCGTGTACGGGTGCTCGGGCGCGTCGTAGAGCGCCTGCGTCGGGCCCGACTCGACGATCGCGCCCGCGCGCATCACCGCGACGGATGAGGCCATGTAGCGCACCACCGAGAGATCATGGGAGATGTAGAGCAGCGCCAGCCCGAGCTCGCGCTGGAGCCTGCGGATCAGGTTCAGCACCGTCGCCTGGATCGAGACGTCGAGCGCCGCCGTCACCTCGTCGAGGATCAGCAGCTGCGGCCGCACCGCGAGCGCCCGCGCGAGCGCGACGCGCTGCAACTGCCCGCCGGAGAACTGATGCGGGTAGCGATCCGAGACGCCCGGCGGCAGGCCGACGAGGCCGAGCAGCCGCTCCGCCTCCGCGGCGGCGACGAGCCCAGGCGACGGCGGCGCGCAGCCGACCGCCTCGCGCACCGTCTGGCCGATCGTCATGCGCGGGTTGAGCGACAGCAGCGGGTTCTGGAAGACGAGCTGGACGGTCTGCCGCAGCCGCCGCGCGCGCTCGCCGCGGGCGCCGACGACGTCGACCCCGTCGACCGCGATCGCGCCGGAGCGAACCGGTGCCAGCCCGACGATCGCGCGTGCCGTCGTCGACTTGCCCGAGCCCGACTCGCCGACCAGCCCGAGCGTCTCGCCGGCGCCGACCTGCAGCGAGACGCCGTCGACCGCGACGCGACCGTTGGGGTAGGCGACGACGAGGTCCGAGACCGTCAGCACGAGCGCTCCTCCGCGCGCCAGCAGGCGGCCGCGTGACCGGCGCCGAGCGCGACCAGCGGCGGCCGCTCGGCGCAGCGCTCGACCGCGAGCGGGCAGCGCGGCGCGAAGGCGCAGCCGGGCGGCGGGGCGAGCGCGTCGGGCGGCGCGCCCGCGATCGTCGGCAGCTCGCGCCCGGCCTCCATCCCGAGGTCCGGGACGACCGCCATCAGCGCCTCCGCGTACGGATGGCCGGGCCGGCCGACGACCGCCGCGGCCGGGCCGGACTCGACGACCCGCCCCGCGTACATCACGACGATCCGGTTGCAGACCTGCGACAGCAGCGCGATGTTGTGGGAGACCATCAGCACGGCAACGCCCTGCTCGCGATTGAGCGTCCTCAGCAGCGTCATCACCTCGTCCTGCACGGTCACGTCGAGCGCCGTCGTCGGCTCGTCGGCGATGATCAGCGCCGGGTTGCCCATCAGCCCCATCGCGATCATCACGCGCTGGCGCTGACCGCCGGACAGCTCGTGCGGCCGCTGCCGCAGCCGCTGCGCCGGGCGGTCGATCCGCACCTGCTCGAGCCGCGTCGCGGCCAGCTCGCGCGCCTTGCGGCGCGGCAGCCGCTCGTGCGCGACGACGGCCTCGACCATCTGGCTGCCGATCCGCCGTGCCGGGTTGAGCGACGACGACGGGTCCTGGAAGACCATCGCCAGCCTCGTCCCGAGCAGGCTGTCGCGGCGACGCCGCGGCAGTGTCAGCAGGTCCTCGCCGGCGAAGCGCAGCGCGCTCGCCTCCATCCGCGCGCCCGGCGGCAGCAGCCCGCTGAGCGCGCGCGTCGTCAGCGTCTTGCCGCTGCCGGACTCGCCGACGATCCCGACGAAGTCGCCGGGCTCGACGCGCAGCGAGACGTCGCGCACGAGCGGCAGCTCGCCTGCCGGCGTCGAGATGTGGACGGTGAGGCCCTCGGCCTCCAGCACGGGTCCGGTCATGCGGCGGTCTCCAAGGCGTGGGCGCGACGCGCGCGGCGGCCGCGCCGGGCGGAGCGCGAGGCGGTCCAGACGAGCGGGTTGGCGGCGCGCGCGAGCGCGTCTCCGAGCAGCGACAGCGTCAGGCCGGCGAAGCCGATCATCGCGGCGGGCGCCAGCGCGGCGGCGGGGTTGGTGTAGAACTGGCGCGTGCCCTCGGTCAGCATCTGCCCCCAGTCGTACTGGGGCGGCTGGACGCCGAGGCCGAGGAAGCTGAGCGCCGAGATCGCCAGCAGGCCGGAGCCGAGCGAGGTGCAGAGGAAGACCGTCAGCCCCTCGGCGACGTTCGGCAGCAGGTAGCGGGTCGCGAGCCGGCGGCGGGGGACGCCGACGACGCGCGCGGCGGCGACGTACTCCTGCACGAGCACGCCGCGCGTCATCGTCATCGCCATCCGCGCGAAGGTCGCGACGAACGACAGCGCGACCGCGATCACGGTCCCGCGCGTGCCGACACCGACGACGGCCAGCACGACGATCGCCAGCAGCACGTCGCCGAAGCTGAGGCAGGTGTCGATCGCGGTCGTCGCGGCCGAGCGCAGCCAGCGCGCGCCGAAGCCGATCGCGACGCCGAGCGCGATCCCGATCACCGCCGCCGAGCCGACCGCAGCGAGGTCGAGCAGCAGCGCGAGGCGGGTCGCGACGAGCGTCCGCAGCAGGATGTCGCGGCCCAGCTCGTCGGTCCCGAGCCAGTGCTCGGCCGACGGCCCCTGCCCGGCGGCGGTGACGTCGAGCCTGTCGGCCTGGTCGCCCCACAGCAGCGGCGCGAAGATCGCCAGCCCGACCAGCAGCGCGACGCCGGCGAGCGCGAGCGCCCCGGTCGGCGTGCGCACCATCGTCGCGGTGACGCGGCGAACGGATCTCATGCGCCGGCCTCCAGCACGCGCGGGTCGGCGAGACCGAGCGCCAGGTCGACGAGCGCGTTCGCGACGACGACGATCGTCCCGATCAGCAGCGTGATCCCCTGCACGACCGGATAGTCCTGCACGAGCAGCGCCTGCACCAGCGCGCTGCCGATCCCCGGGCGCGCGAAGACCTGCTCGACGACGACGGCGCCGGAGACGAGCGCGGCGAGGATCACGCCGCTCAGCGTCAGCGCCGCCGTCAGCACGTTCGGCGCCACGTGGGCGCCGTAGAGGCGCAGCCGCGAGAGCCGCTTGGAGCGCGCCGCCGTCATGTACTCCTGCTCCAGCGCGCCGGCGGTCTCGACCCGCACCAGCCGCGCGACGTGCGCGGCCGGCGCGAGCGCGATCGCGACCGCCGGCAGGATCGCCGCGTCCCACGGCCCGGAGCCGGCGACCGGCAGCCATCTGAGCGTGACCGCGAAGACGAACGCGAGGAAGGTCGCCATCACGTAGTGCGGCAGCACGCCGAGCACGCCGGTCGTGGCGCTCCAGGCGGTCTCGCCCCAGCCGTGCCGGCCGCGCAGCGCGACGCCGGCGACGAGGCCGGCGGGGATCCCCACCAGCAGCACGATCGCCATCGCCAGCACGAGCAGCTGCAGCGTGCTGCCGAGCCGCTCGCCGATCACGGTCGTGACCGCCTCGCTCGTCTGGAACGAGCGGCCGAGGTCACCGTTGGCGAGATCGGAGAGGTAGCTGCCGAACTGGTGCGGCAGCGAGCCGTTGAGCCCGAGCTGCGCGTTCAGCTGCGCGACGGCGTCGGCGTCGGCGCGCAGGCCGAGGATGCGGCGGCCGGGGTCGCCGGGGATCAACCGCACGATCGCGAACGTCGCCACGACGAGCCCCGCGAGCACGACGACCATCCGCCCGGCCCGCCGCGCGGCGAAGCGCGCGACGGGCGAGGCGAGCGGTCCTGATGTCCGGATCGCAGACACGACGTGAACCGTCAGCCGGCGACCTGGAGCGTCTTCGAGTCGAGGTACCAGAACGACGCCTCGAAGCTGACGCCGCGGCCGAACCAGGCGATCACGTTGGCCTGGATCGGGTTCGCGTCGGCGTTCTCCATCAGCGCCTTCTGGCCTCTGCTCCAGAGCGCGCAGCGCTCCTCGCCGGTCGCGGCCGCGGCCGGCTCGACGATCGCCTCGAACTCCGCGTTTCTGACGTGCGCGAAGTTGATCGACTGCTCGAGCGGGCCGCTGAGCTGGTTGACGAGCAGCTCAGGCGCGCTCGTCGGCGAGTTGAGCTCGAAGACGACGGCGTCGAAGTTGCCGGCGTGCAGCGCGTCGTGCTGCGCCGGCTGACCGATGACCGTTCTCGTCTCGATCCCGAACTCCTTCCAGACCGACTGCACGAACGCCGGCCCGGAGTTCTGCGCGGCGCCGCCGAGCAGCGTCAGCGTCAGCGGCTTGCCGTCCTTGACCCAGGCGCCGCCCTCCTTCGCGTAGCCGGCCTCTCTCAGCAGCTGCTCGGCGAGCGCGGGATCGTGTCTCGGCGCGACGTCGCCGTCGGCCTCCGCGTAGCACTCCATCCCGGGCGTGATCAGCGTCGTTATCGGCTTGCCGAGGCCGACGCTGTACGCGGTCGTCGCCTCCTCGCGATCGATCAGCGCGTTGAGCGCGCGGCGCACGTTGACGTCGGCGCCGGGGTGACCCTCGCTCTCGTTGTAGAGCATCGCGTCGGCGCCGAGGCCGACGCCGGTGACCTCGGTGAAGCGGCCGCTGTCGCGCACGCGTCTGAAGTCCGGGGTCGCGATCGAGCCGGCCTGGATCTGGTCGGTCATCAGCAGGTTGGCGGTCGTCGTGCCGTTGGCGACGACGCGGTAGGTCAGCCGCTGCGGCATCTTGTCGAGCGCGATCCCCTGCGGCAGCGTTCTGCCGGCGTCGGCGCGCAGTCTCAGCACGTACTCGTTGCCGCGCGCGGAGCGCTCGAGCGCGTACGGGCCGGAGCCGGACGGTCTCAGCTCGAGCGCTCTCGTGTCCTCCAGGCCGGCGGGGCAGACGATCGCCGCGGCCGACTCCGCGAAGCCGTTGAGCAGGGACGCCCACGGCGCCTTGGTGGTGACGGTGACGGTCTGCGCGGCGTCGTCGGCGGCGATCGAGTCGACTCCTCTGGGTCCGAAGATCAGGCTCGCGTAGCCGTTCGGCGTTCTCGGGTCCGAGGCGTATCTGAGCGAGGCGGCGACGGCGGCGGCGTCGAGCGCGTCGCCGTCGGCGCAGGTGACGCCGTCACGGATGTGGAAGGTGAATCTGCGCGCGTCTCTGCTGACCTCCCATCTCGTCGCGAGCTGCGGCTCGAGTCTGCCGCTGCCGTCGAGCGACTGCCGGACGAGCGTGTCGTAGAGCGCGGTGAAGAGCGTGTTGTCGGCCTGGCTGCCGCCGGCCGTGATCGGGTTGAAGGTGTTGATGTCGGTCGGCAGCGCGACCGTCACCGGCTCACTGGCGCCGCGGCTGACCGTCGCGCCGCCGGCGCCACCGGCGCCGCCACCACCGTCATCGCTGCTGCCGCAGGCCGCGAGCGCGAGCGTCGCGGCGCTCAGCAGCAGTCCACAGGTCACTCGTCCGTGCACCTGGTGCTCCGTTCTTCAGGGGTTGACATCGGTCGGCGCGGTCGCTGGTGACGGCTCCAGCGGCCGGGCGCCTGTTGCGTTTCCATGGGCGAAGTCGTCGAGCCCGAGCGCGAAGGCGGGCGCGCCGAGCGGCACCACCAGCGCCTCGCCCGCGGGCACGTCGGCGACGAACGTGCAGAGCGTCGCCGAGCTGTCCCCGCCGCTGCCGTCGCGATGGACGCCCGCGGGCACCGGCGCGCCGGCCAGCAGCGCCAGCAGCCACTCGCGCGCCGGGCGCCGCGGCAGCTCCAGCGCGGCGAGCGCGGCGGCGCGGCCGCGGCTCTCCGCGCTGGGCCGGTCGGCGACCTCGTCGAGCAGCAGCAGGTGGTTGGTGTGCCACGTCAGCGGTGCGGCCGGCGCCTCGCGCGCGCGACCGGCGGCCGCCTCGACCAGCAGCCGCTCGCCGCCGCGGGTGTCGGCGAAGCTGTACGCGAAGCCGCCGGCGCTCGGCGTGCGCGCGAGGAAGGCGGCGGCGTCGGCGAGCGTGCGGCAGCTCGCCTGCAGGCTGCGCGCGACGAAGCCGCGCCCGCCGCACTCGGCCGGCGCCGGGATGTTGACGTTGTCGAGCCCCCACGCCAGCCCGTGCTCGTTGAGCGCGAAGGTGTTGCCGGGCAGGAAGCCGGGATACCACCACGAGGTCGAGACCGGGTCGTCGTCGAGCGCCAGCGTCAGCAGCGCGCAGCGGCCCGCGAGCGCCGGGTCGCCGTCCTCGTTGTGACCGAACAGCAGCCGCTCGCCGTCGCTCCACAGCACGTCCGTGCAGCCGAGCGGGTCGAGGCCGGCGTCGCCGCGCAGGTTGAGCAGCAGCAGCGACTCGAACGACACGCCGGCGCCGGCAGCGAGCTGCTCCAGCTCGGTCCACGCGAGCGGGTGGTCGCGCCGGCTGGCGGCGGCGATCGCGTCGAACCGCCGCGGCGCCGCAGCGCGCCGCCGGACCGTCAGCGGCAGGTCGGACATCGCTCCGGCCAGCGCCGCGATCTGCTCGGCGAAGCGGGCGCCGAGCTGCCGGAACGCCTGCTGACGGTCGCCGCGCGCGACCAGCCACGGCAACCCGCCGAGGTCGTGCTCGGTCAGCGTCGCGCTCATGCGCGGGCGGCCTCCGCCGGCTCCAGCTCGACGACTCCGTCGCGCACGAGCGTGATGCCGTCGAGCTCGACGGTGGGGTTGTAGAGCACCATGTCGATGTGCATGGGGCTCGCGACCGTGCCGCCGTAGAAGATGTTGTCACCGAGCGCGACGTGGACGTTGCCGCGCGCCTTCTTCTCCTCCTCGAAGAGGCCGTTGCGGCGGCAGGCGCCGTTGAGACCGATGCCGAACTCGGCGATGTTGGTGACGTGCGGGACCGTGTCGAGGATGTGGCGCATCGCGCGGCCCTGCGGGCCGCCGCCCTCGAAGCCGGTCACGACCCCGTTCTCGACGGTGAAGCGGAGCGGCTCGGCGGCGGTGCCGACGTGGGCGACCGGACCATCGACGACGAGCGTGCCGCGCGCCGTGCCCTCGTGCGGGCGCGACGAGACCTCGCCGTCGGAGAAGGCGGCCTCCATCCCCGGGCGGTCGGCGTAGCCGCACTCGATCACGACGTCCTCGCCGCTGACCTCGGCGACGAGGTCGGTGCCGGCCGGGGTCGTGATCCGCATCGTGCGGCCGCGCCGCCAGATGTCGCCGAGCCGCTCGCCCTCGGCGCGCAGCTCCGCGTAGTCGGCGAGCGCGCCGCCGCCGGTGAAGATCTCCAGCGGGCGCATCACCATCGAGATCGCGCGCAGGCTGCCGGCGTCGAGCAGCCGCTTGGTGGTCGCGGCGTAGGTCGGCGCGCCGGAGGTGCGCGTGAGGCCGAGCAGGCAGTCGGCCTCCTCCAGCGCGCGCTCGATCATCGCCGGCAGCTCGTTGTTGCGCAGCAGGCCGCGCGTCGGCATCTCCAGCACGACGTACTCGCCGCCCGCCGCGCTGACGCAGCCGGCGAGGGCACCGGTCAGCTGCGGCGGCGTGCCGGCGTCGGTGATCAGCGCGACGCGCTCCTCCGGCTGCAGCGCGAGCAGCTCGTCGACCACGCGGCGCGCGGTGGGGATGAGGTCGGCGAGCTCGTTCATTCGTAGGACGTTCCCTTGCAATTCGTAGGACGAAGTTGTTGCGAACCGTAAGGCGATTCCCTGGTAGTGTCAAGCGCATGTCAACGAGCAGCCACGAAGAGGGGTCCGCGGTCTCGACCGTGGTCGAGGCGATCACCGCTGACATCTCCGCGCGTCGCGTGCGCCCAGGGGAGCGGATCGTCGAAGCAGAGCTGGCCCGCCGGTTCGAGACCAGCCGCGGGCCGGTTCGCGAGGCGCTGCGCCACCTCGCGGCGCAGGGCCTGCTGGAGGAGCACGAGCGACGCGGCTGGGCCGTCCGCAGGATGTCGCGCGACGACGTGCGCGAGCTGTACCAGGTGCGCGAGGCGCTGGAGGGGCAGGCCGCCGCGCTCGCCGCCCACCACGTCGGCGACCCGGCCGTGCGCGCCCGCGCCGAGCAGCTGCGCGGGTGGCTGAAGGAGTTCGACGGCGACCTGCCGCGCTACGTCGAGGAGCTCAGAAGACGCGACCGCTTCCACGACGAGCTGGCCGAGCTGTCGCGCAACCGGCTGCTCCAGACGATGCTGCGCCAGCTGCGCCCGCTGACGCTCCAGCTCCAGTTCAGCGGCTTCATCTTCGCGACCCGCCCGGCCGACTCGATCGCCGAGCACGTCGAGATCCTTGACGCGATCCTCGCCGGCGACCACGAGCGCGCCGACCGCCTCACGCGCGTCCACATCCGCACCAGCCGCGACGTGCTGCTGGCACTGCCGGAGGACGTCTTCGCATGAGCCGGATCGCCGCGATCGAGGCGCGCACCGTCCTCTGCCCGCTGCCGCAGCCGCTGCGGCTCGCCTCGCGGACCGTCAACGCGCGCGCCTTCACGCTCGTCCGCGTCCACGACGACGACGGCGCCGTCGGCAGCGGCTTCACCTTCGCCGGCTACCGCAACAGCGACCTCGCGACGCGCGCGGTCGCGCTGCTGGCGCCGATCGCGCTCGGCCGGCCGGTCGACGCGACCGCCGGCCTGTGGGAGGCGATGGCGCACGCGACGCTGCTGGAAGGGCGCGCCGGCGCCGCGATGCGCGCGCTGAGCGCGATCGACGTCGCGCTGTGGGACCTGCGCGGCCGTCGCGCCGGCCTGCCGCTGCAGCGGCTGCTCGGCGCGGTCGAGCTGGAGTCGGTCCCCGGCTACCTCGCCGGCGGCTACTTCACCGACGGCGGCGAGGCCGCGCTGCTGGCCGAGGTCGACGAGCAGCTCGCGGCCGGCGCGACGACGGTCAAGGTCAAGATCGGCGCCGGCAGCGCCGCCGACGACGTCGCCCGCGTGCGCGCCGTGCGCCAGCGGGTCGGCGACGCGGTCGCGCTGATCGCGGACGCGAACGGGCGCTGGCGCTCGGTCGCCGAGGCGCTGCCGGTCGCCCGCGCGCTGGCGCGGCTCGACCTGCGCTACCTCGAGGATCCCTTCCCGCCCCAGCTCGTGCACCTCCACCGCGAGCTGTTCGCGGCCAGCGGTCTGCCGCTCGCGGCAGGCGAGGTGCTGTCGCACCCGGGCGAGCTGCGCGCGCTGGCGGCCGGCGGCGGCGTCGGCGTGCTGGTCGTCGACGCGACCGCCTGCGGCGGCGTCACGGGCTTCCAGCGGATCGCCGCCTACGCGGCGCTCGAAGGCGTCGGCCTCCACACCCACTGGTTCTCCGAGCTGCACGCGCCGCTCGCCGCGACGGTCGCCGGCGACACGCTCGTCGAGCACTTCGGCGACGACCGCGCGATGCCGTTCGCGCGACTGGTCGAGGGCGGCCCGCGCTGGGAGCGCGGGCGCCTGCTGCTGAGCGACGCGCCGGGCCACGGCCTCGCCTTCGACGAGCCCGCGGTCGAGCGCTTCGCGATCGAGCCGTGGGAGCGTTTGCAATAACGTAACGGTCGCGTTACGTTAAGCCGCGTGGCGCGACGACTCGACCCGAGCATCGACGACGCGATCGCGGCGGCGACGCTGGCGCTGCTGCGGCAGCGCGGCTTCGCCGCGATGACCGTCGAAGAGGTCGCGCGGGCCGCGGGCGTCGGCAAGCCGGCGATCTACCGCCGCCACCGCGACAAGGCGACGCTCGTCGCCGCCGTGATCGCGCGCCAGCTGGAGCCGCTGGAGGTGCCCGACCTCAGCGACACGCGCGCCGAGCTGTGGCGCGCGCTCTCGCGCGGGCTGCCCGCGGACGGGCCGGCGTACGTGCGCTTGATCGGCGGGCTGATCGGCGAGCAGGAGCGCCATCCAGAGCTGATCGACGCCTTCCGCGCGAGCGTGCTGGGCCCGCGCCGCGCCGCCGTGCGCGCGTTGATCGAGCGCGGCCAGGCGCGCGGCGACCTGCGCGCCGAGGTCGACCCGACGGTTGCGCTCGACGCGCTCGCCGGGCCGTTCCTGGCGCGCGTCTTCGCCGGCGAGAGCACGGGACCGCGCTGGCGCAGACGCGCCTTCGACCACTGGTGGACGACCGTCGAGGAGAGGACAGGACGATGATCGAGCTGACGATCGAGACCGAGATCGCGCGCCCGCCGGCCGCCGTCTTCGCTTTCGTGACCGATCCGGCGAAGCTGTCGAGCTGGCAGGTCAACACCGTCTCGGCGGAGGTCGAGGGCGGCGGGCCGCTGCGACTCGGCACACGGCTGCGCGAGGTCCACCGCGGACCGCGCGGCCGCGAGCTGGCCTCGCTGGTGGAGGTCTCCGCCTACGAGCCGCCGCGCCTGTTCGCGCTGCGGATCATCGAGGGCGCGCTGCCGATCGACGCGCGGATCGAGCTGGAGCCGCGCGCGGGCGGCGGCGGCGCGGCGGACGCCACCGCGCCCGGCGCGGCCGACGCCCCCGCCACCCGCATGCGCTTCACCGCGCACGGCCAGCCGCGCGGCGCGCTGCGGCTCGCCCAGCCGCTGCTGCGGCGCGTGCTGCGGCGGCAGTTCGCCGCCGACTGCGCGCGCCTGAAGCAGCGGCTGGAGGCCTGACGTCACGAGCACCGCCGATCTACTGCTGCTGAGCAGTAGTAGATGTGCGGTGCTCGCGACGAGCGCCGACTCCTACTTCGGCACCGTCCGCGTGACGCGCTGGAGCGCCGATCTGCGGCCGTCGCGCTCGGCCCACAGCGTCAGCCGCACGATGCGGCCGCGCAGCGCCGTTCTGCCGACCTTCGCCGGCAACGTCAGCGACGGCAGCCCGCCGCGCACGTTGCGGCGCAGCACGGTGCCGAGCGTCACGAGGCGGACGCATCTCGCCCCGCGCGCCCCGCGTGGCGCCGGCGCCACGCAGCGGCCGCCGGCTCGGCGGCCGGCGCGCCGCTCGACGACCTCGATCCGCACGTTCGCGGTCCGGTCGAGCCGCAGGCCGAGCGTGAGCGCGCCCTTGCGGCCGCGCGCGCTCAGCAGCTCCAGCTTCGGCGCGGCCGCTCTCGCCGCCGGCGCTCTCGGCTGCGGCGCGGGCGCGGGTGCC
>NZ_JAWSTH010000140.1:0-14019 GCF_033542075.1 Conexibacter stalactiti | reverse complement strand
CGCCGGCGCGGGCTCGGGCGCGGCGTCTCGCTCTGCCGCCGGTCCGCGCTCGCCGCGACCCCCGCGCGTCTCGATCGCGATCGTCGCCAGCAGCCGCGCCCGCGCCGCCGCGTGCGCCTGCGGCGCGAGCTGCGCCAGCGTGCGCTCCGCCGCGGCGACGATCTGCCGCGCCTGCTGCGGGTCGTCGAGGCGGGTCCAGATCGCCGGCACGTCGTAGGCGCCGATCACGCGCGCCGTCAGCTCCGGGTCGCCCAGCTGCTCGGCCGCCGCGACGGCCGCGACGCGCTGTCGGCGGGCCGCCTGCAGGCCGCCACCACCGGTCACCGCGAGGTCGCGCAGCAGCCCGACGGTCGACTCCAGCCGCCCGCGCGCGCCGGCCGCGACGGCGCGGTCGTAGGCGGCGGCGGTCTCGGCCCACACCTGCTCGACGGCGGCGCCCGCGCCTCCGCCTCCGGCGTCGCCGCTGCCTGCGCCTCCGCCGCCCGCGCGTCCGCCTCCCGCATCGCTGCCGCCCGCCGCCGCGCCTCCCGCGCCCACGCCGCCCGCTCCCCCGCCCCCCACACCGAGGTGCTCCGCGTGCGCGAGCACGTCGGACTCCAGTCGGCGCAGGCGCGGTCCCGGATCGACCCCCAGCTGCTCGATCAGCAGCGTGCGCGCCCGTCGCAGCACCGCGAGCGCGTCGCCCTGGCGGCCGCTGCGGTAGAGCGCGAGCGCGAGCAGCCGCCAACCCTCCTCACGCCACGGATGCTCGGCGACGTGCGCGTCGAGGTCAGGCACCGCGGCGCCGGCGCGGCCGAGGTCGAGCTGCGCCTGCGCCCGCCGCTCGACAGCATGCAGCCGCAGCTCGGTCAGGCGCGAGCGCTCAGCGCGCGCCCACTGCTCGTCGGCGAACTCGACGAAGGCAGGTCCGCGCCACCACGTCAGCGCCCGCTCCAGCCGAGCGAGCGCATCGGCGGCGGGCAGCTCCGCCGCCACCTCGACCGCCGCCTCGAACCGCCACGCGTCGACCGCGTCGGGCGCGAGCCGCAGCGCGTAGCCCGGCCCCTCGGTCACGAGCAGGCGCGGCGGGGTGCGCGGCGGGCGGTCGGGCTCCAGCGCCCGCCGCAGCGCGGCGACGAAGGTGCGCAGCGCGCCGATCGCCCCGGGCGGCGGATCGCTCCAGAGGTCGTCGACGAGGCGATCGACGGGGACGACGCGGCCGCGCGCGATCACCAGTCGCGCGAGCACGGCGCGGTGGCGCGGGCCCTTGAGCGCGAGCTCCTCGCCGGCGTCGTCCCATGCCGCCACCGGCCCCAGCACTCCGATCGAGACGCCCATCGTGGGGTCACCCTAGCCGTGCTGATCGGATGCTCATCGGGTGGCGCCACGCTGCGGTCATCTCGCACGCTGATGAAAGGAACCACCCGATGACCCCCTCGATCCCCGGCTTCGAGCTGCAGCGCGTCCCCGTCGCCGACGGCGTCTCGCTCAACGTCGCCGTCGGCGGCGCCGGCAACCCGCTCGTGCTGCTGCACGGCTTCCCGCAGACCCACCTGATGTGGCGCCACGTCGCCGCCGACCTCGCCGCCGACCGCACCGTGATCTGCCCCGACCTGCGCGGCTACGGCGCCAGCGACAAGCCGGCCGAGAGCGACCCGACCGTCTACTCCAAGCGCACGATGGCCGCCGACGTCGTCGCGCTCGCCCGCGCGCTCGGGCACGAGCGGTTCGCGCTCGCCGGCCACGACCGCGGCGCGCTCGTCGCCTTCCGCGCCGGCCTCGACCACCCCGACGCGGTCACCCATCTCGCCTGCCTCGACGTCGTGCCGACGCTCGACATGTGGGACGTGCTGCACGGCGTCAACGCCGCCGTCGCCTTCCACCTCTACCTGATGGCGCAGCCGCCCGGGCTGCCCGAGCAGCTGATCGCCGGCGCCGCCGACGCCTTCTTCGGCCACTTCCTCGACCTCTGGACCAACGACGCGGGCGCGATCCCCGCGGAGGTGCGCGGCGCGTACCTCGACGCCTGCCGCGCCGCCGTCCCCTCGATCGTCGCCGACTACCGCGCCTCCGCCGGCATCGACGTCGCCGACGACCAGGCCGACCGCGACGCCGGCCGCACGCTGCCGATGCCCGTCGCCGTGCTGCAGCAGGACTGGGGCGCCGCGCTCGGCTACGACGCGGCGGCGGTGTGGCAGGCGTGGGCGCCCGACCTCGTCCACACGACCGTCGCCTGCGGCCACTTCATGGCCGAGGAGGATCCACGGGTCGTCGCGGGTGCGCTGCGGGCGCTGCTCGCCCGCTGAGCGGTCGGCGCGCGGCGCTCGCGGACGCGCTCGGCGGTAGCGGCGCCGCTCACCGCACCGTGAACGCGATCTCGTTGCGGGCGCCGCGCGTGAACGGCCGCGCGCTGCGGCCGGGCCGCGGCGTCGCGCGCACCCAGGCGCGGTAGCGGCCAGGCGGGAGCGCGGCGCCGAGCGCGAGCGTCCAGCTGCCGCGCGCGTTCGCGCGCACCGTCAGCCAGCGGCCCGGAGCGCAGCGCGCCGGCTTGGCGAAGCGCGGAGCGGCGCTCGTCAACGCGCGGCAGCGGCCGTCGCCGGCAGCGCGCACGAGCGCGACCTGGACCGTGGTGGCCCGCTCGGCGACGGTGCCCCGCAACGCCCGCAGCGGGCCGCGGCCGACGGTGGCGAAGGTGGCGCGGGCGGCCGGTGCCGGCGACGTCCCCGGCTTGCCCGGCTTCGGCCGCGGTGGCGTCGATCCGCTCGGCTTCGGCGTCGTCCCGCCCGGCGTCGGTGCGGGCGGCGTCGGCGGTGTCGCGGGCGGTGTCGGCTCGCCCTCGTCCGGCCCCGGTCTCTCACCGCCGCCACCCGGCCCCGGCTCTCCCCCGCCCCCACCGGGCACGTCCGGGACGGCGTCGAGCTTCGCGATCGCCGTCGACCAGAGGCCGGCCTCGTCGGCGACCACGAGCAGCACGAACGCATGACCGTCGGGCGTGAAGGAGAACCGCTCGACCCCCGATCTCACGATCCGCGCCGGCAGCGCGACCTGCTGCACGCCGCCGCGTGCGGCGTCGGGGCGGCCGTCGGCGCCGAGCGGGATCACCACCGGCGACTGGCTCCAGCGCTCCGGGCTGGCGCCGCCGCCCGCGACCGGCTTGCCGTCGACCAGCGCGACCGTGTGGAGCTGCAGCCACAGCGGGTCGGGCAGCACGATCTGCTCGATCCGCGGCGCACCGCCGGCGGCCGGGAAGGAGACGGTCGTGCCGACCTCGCGGAGCTCGTCGCCGAGCGCGTAGCCGACCGCGACGACGCCGCCCTCCGGCGTGAAGGTGACGGCGAGCAGGCTCTGCGGCGACTCCTCCGCGCCGAGGTCGACGAGGAAGGGATTGGGGAAGCCGGGCGCCGGCGCGAGCGCCGCGGTGCGCACCGTCAGCAGCGACTCGATGAAGGCGTCGCCGGCGAAGGCGATCCGCCCGTCGGCGGCCGTCGCGAGCGCCTGCACGTCGGCCATCGCGATCTGGAAGAGCGTGCGCGGCAGCGCGGTCGGGGTCCCGTCGGCGGCGAGCGTCACCAGCGAGACGAAGTGGGGATCAAGGGAGGGAGTGACCGTCCGCCACGCACCGACGACCGTGATCGCGCCGCCGGAGTCGACCGCGAGCACCTCCGGCGAGCTGAATCGCGCCGCGGGGTCGAGCGTGAGCAGCTTGCGGCCGTCGCCGTCGAAGGAGGGATCGTAGGAGCCGTCGGGCAGCAGCCGCGCGAGCGACAGCACGTGGTCGCCGAAGGTGCCCCAGTCGCCGAGCACGACGATCCGGCCGGCGGCGTCGACCGCGACTCTGTGCGCGACGTCGCTGCCGCCGCCGCCGGCCGGCACGCCGTCGTACGTCAGCTCGGCGATGCCGTCGCCGCCGCCGAAGGCCGCGTCAGGCGCGCCTCTGCCGTCGAGCTTGACGACCCAGTGGCGGCCGCCCGCGTCCGCGTAGCCGACGGCGACCGCGCCGCCGTCGGGCGTCGGCGCCATGTCCATCGCCGCGCGCATCCCGCTCGCCGGCAGGAGCGCGACGCCGCCGTCGCCGAAGGCGGGGTCGAGCGCGGCCGGCGGCGGCGCGGCGAGCGCGGGCGCGGAGGCGGCGAGCGCGAGAGTCGCGCCGCAGGCCGCGGCGCCGATGCGGAGTGAGCGGAGCATGCCCCGTCACTCGGCGGCGGCCCGCTATTCGTTCTCTGCCGAACCGCCCGCCCTGATCTCCCGATCGTCCGCACGTGCGGCGAGAAACTCCTGCTCGGGGCCGTTGTCGGTCAGCGCCAGCGCGGCACGGTAGGCGTCGGCCGCCTCCGCGTGGCGGCCGAGGCGGCCGAGCAGGTCGGCCTTCGTCGACGGCAGGTAGCGGTAGCCCGCGAGGCGGCCGTCGCGCTCGAGCGCCTCGACCGCGGCCAGCCCCGCCGCCGGCCCCTCGACCGCCGCCAGCGCGACCGCGCGGTTGAGCGCGACGACCGGCGAGGGCCAGACGCGCAGCAGCGCGTCGTACAGCTCGAGGATCTGCGGCCAGTCGGTCTCGGCGTGGCTGGGCGCGTGCGCGTGCAGCGAGGCGATCGCCGCCTGCAGCGTGAAGCACCCGGCCGGCCCGGCGCGCAGCGCCGCGACGATCAGGCGGTCGGCCTCCGCGATCTGCGCGCGGTCCCACAGCGAGCGGTCCTGCTGCTCCAGCCGCACGACGCGGCCGGCTGCGTCGGTGCGGGTCGCGCGGCGGGCGTGGTGACAGAGCAGCAGCGCCAGCAGCCCGGCCGCCTCGCGCTCGCCCGGCAGCAGCGCGTGCAGCGTGCGCGCGAGGTCGAGCGCGCGGTCGGCCAGCTCGTCGCGCACGAGCCGGTCGCCGCTGGGGGCGGTGTGGCCGGTCGCCGACAGCAGGTGGACGACGGTCAGCGCCGCGTCGAGCCGCTGCGGCAGCTCATCGGGGCCGGGCACCGCGTACGGGATCCCGGCGGCGGCGATCTTCTTCTTCGCGCGCGTGATCCGCGCCGCCATCGTCGGCTCGGAGACGAGGAAGGCGTGCGCGACGTCGGGCGTCGCGACGCCGCAGACGAGCCGCAGCGTCAGCGCCACCTGCGCCTCGCGCGCGAGCGCCGGGTGGCAGCAGACGAAGACGAGCCGCAGGCGGTCGTCGGGGATCGCGTCGGCGTCGTCCCCCGCGTCGGCGCCGAGCGCGCCCGCGGGACCGCCGCCCGGCCCCGGCGACGGCTCGGCCGCGACCGGCTCGATCAGCAGCGGCAGCTTCGCGCGCAGCGTTCTGCCGCGCTGCAGCACGTTGAGCGCGTTGCGGCGCGCGGCGGTCGTCAGCCAGGCGCCGGGGCGCTCCGGAACGCCGTCGCGCGCCCAGGCCGTCAGCGCGGCGACGTACGCCTCCTGGACGCTCTCCTCGGCCGCGTCGAGGTCGCGCGTGAGCCGCACCGTCGCGGCGAGCACGAAGGCCCACTCGCGCCGGTGCGCCTCCGCGACCGCCGCTGCGACCGCCGCGCTCATCAGCCCTCGGCGACCTCGAAGCCGAGCAGCGGCCGCACCTCGACGCCGCCCTCGACGATCGGCGTCATCTTCGCCAGCGCGAGCGCGTGGTCGAGATCCCGCGCCTCGATCACGAAGACGCCGGCCAGCTCCTCCTTCGTCTCGATGAAGGGGCCGTCGGTCAGCAGCTCGCCGCGGATCGAGGTCGCGGTCGCGTTCGGCTGCAGCGCCAACCCGGCGATCTCTCTGCCGCCGGCCGCTCTGATCTTCCCGGGCAGCGCCATGTGCGCGTCCATCACCTCCTGCGGCAGCTCCTCCGGCGGGACGCTCTCGTAGATCAGGACTGCGTACTGGGGCATCAGGAAACCGCCTCGGTCGAGTTCGAAGTCGCGTGCTCGTTCACGTGCGCGTCGAGCCATTCTCTCCATCCGCGCGCGAGCGCAGCCGCGTCGGCCGCGGGATCGAACAGGTGCAGCGCGATCGTCGCCGGGTCGCCCCAGCGGTCGCGCCCGTAGACGCGGAACAGCAGGTCGTCGGCGCGGACGCCGAGGAAGGTCGGCGTCAGGTAGTCGATCGTCCCCTCGATCGCCGGCAGCCCCGCCGCCCGCAACCGCACGCGCTCGCCGACCGCCGCGTCGCGCGGCAGCCCCAGCGCGGCGCTGAGATCGGCGAAGGCCGCGTCGCCGTCGACGCCGACGTAGGCCGCGCCGCGGCCAGCGAAGTGGCCGACGTAGGCGCCGAGCGAGTGGCGGTAGAAGTCGGTGTGCTCGACGCACTCGTCGTAGATCCGCTCCCAGTCGGCGGCGTCGGCGACGCTCTCGTGCGCGTAGCGGACGCGGGTGCCGTCGGCGTGCGGCTCCAGGCGGTAGTCGATCCGGTTGTGCCAGCCGTCGGGGCGCTGCGCGCGCGTCTCGAAGTGGTGCGGCGGCTCCCATGCGGTGACGGTGCCGCCCCCGCTGCTGAGGCCGCGCTCGGCGCCGCCGACGCGCGGCTCGTAGTCGATCTCCCAGATCCACGCGGCGCAGCGGGCGGTGATCGCGTCCCACACCTGCCGCGGGTCGCCGGGCAGAATCGCCTCCCAGGTGACGGTGAACGGTCTGTACATCGGGTCCTCCAGTGTCGTGATGGCCGCGAGCCCGAGGGCTCCTCACCTCTACGACAAACGGGGTGCGGCGGAATCGACAGCGTCGGCGCCCGGCAGCCGCCGCGTCAGCCACAGCGACAGCAGCGCCGCCAGCGCGACGGTGCCGAGCGCGAGCCGCAGCGCCTCCAACTGGGCCTCGCCGTAGTCGTCGGACAGCGCGCTCGCCTGCTCCGGCGTCAGCCCGCCGTCGATCCCCGCCTGCTCGACGGCGGCGACCGGGACGATGTCGATCCCCTCCTCGACGTTGGCGGCGATCGTCTGCCGCGCGGCCGGCGGGATCGCGGGGTTGTCGGCGACGCGCTCGCTGAAGCCGGTCGCCAGCGACGCCAGCAGCACGGCGCCGACGATCGCCGTGCCGAGCGAGGAGCCGAGGTTCTGCGCGGTGCCCTGCAGCCCGCCGGCCTCGCTCGTCTGCGTCGGCGCGACCGACGACATGATCACGTTCCCCAGTTGCGACGCGAGCAGCCCGGCGCCCGCGCCGATCAGCGCCAGCGCCACCTTGAAGCCGGTGTCGTTCAGTCTCACGTCGAGCGTCGCGAGCATCACGATCGCGCCGACGCTGACCGCGATCAGTCCGATCTGCGCGACCGTGCGCGGCGAGCGCCGCCCCGCGATCCGTGGCCCCAGCAGCGCGAAGACGAGCATCGCGACCGACAGCGGCAGCAGCCGCTTGCCGGTCTCGAAGGCGTCGAGACCGAGCACGACCTGGAGGTAGACGGGGATCACGAAGAAGCTCCCCATCAGCACCAGCTGCTGCCCGACGAGCGTCGAGAGCCCCGCGCGCAGCTGCTCGATCCGCAGCAGCGCCGGATTCAGCAGCTCGTCCTCGCCGCGGCGGCGGCGGCGCCCCTCCCAGGCGACGAACGCCCACAGCAGCCCGAGCCCCGCGAGCACCAGGAAGGGGACCGGGGAGAAGCCGAGCGGCGTGATCTCCGTGCCGTCGATCTCCGGCGGCGTGCGCGGCTGCACGAGGCCCCAGACGCTGCTGCGCAGGATCGCGAAGACGGCGAGGCCGAGCCCGGCCGAGGAGAGCGCGACGCCGACGAGGTCGAGCTGCGGCCGCCGCTCGGCCGCCGGCGCGCGGGCGATCTGGCCGCGCAGCAGCAGGATCGCGATCACGACGACCGTCTCGGCCGCGAACACGTAGCGCCACGTGAACTCGGTCGTCACCCAGCCGCCGATCAGCGGTCCGGCGGCGACCGCGATCGCGGCGATCCCGCCGAGCAGCGCGAAGGCGAGCGCGCGATCTCTGCCCTCGTAGGTGGCGGCCGTCAGCGCCGCGATCGCCGGCACGACGAGCACCGCGCCGAAGCCCTCGATCCCCGACCAGCCGACCAGCAGGACGGCGAGGTTCGGGCTCAGCGCCGTCGTCAGCGACCCGACGCCGTAGATCCCGAGCCCGATCGCGAAGGCGCGGTTGCGGCCGATCATGTCGCCGAGCTTCGCGCCCAGCAGCATGAACGCGGCCATCACGAGCGTGTAGAGCGTGATCGCCGTCTGCACGCCCTGGATCGAGGTGTCGAGGTCCTCGACGATCTGCGAGATCGCGACGTTCATGACGCTCGAGTCGAGCACCATCACGAACTGGGCTGCGGCGAGGATCATCATCGGCAGCCACTTGCGCATCGCCGGCCGACCATAAACCGTTCCGACAGTGCACGCGAATCCTTGCCCGCGCGCTACAGGTGTGGTGCCCGCACCCTTGGCGCGCCGCGCGCGATGCGCGAGGCTGGCCTCATGACTGTGTCACCGGCGCCTCGCCAGGCGGCGATCGAGCGCGCGCGTCGTGAGCTGCGCGAGCGCGGTCCCCATCAGCGCGCCGGCGACGACGTCGCCCGGGTAGTGGACGCCGGTGTGCACGCGCGAGTAGGCGACGCCCGCGGCGAGCGCGTGCAGCGGGACCGCCGCCTGCGGCAGCCCGCGGCCGACGCCGGCGGCGAAGGCGAACGCGGCGGCCGAGTGGCCGGACGGGAACGAGGTCGAGACCGGCATCCGCACGTGCCGCGCGACCGGCACCTGCCGCGCCGCGCGGTCGGGCCGCCGCCGCCCGCCGGCCGGCTTGGCGACGAGGTTGACGACGGCCGCCGTCGTGACGACCGAGACGAGCCCGTCGGCGGCGGCCCGCCGTCCGTTGCGGCCCCCGGCGACGGCGAGCAGCGCGGCCGCGGAGAGCGACAGCCGCGAGTAGTCGGCGGCGTGCGAGAGGCGCGCCATCGCGCGGTCGAGCGCCGGCGTCGGCGTGCGCGCGATCGCGGCGTACAGCGCGACGTCGATCCGCTCGGCGTCGCGCAGCCAGCCGCCGCGGTCAGCGGGCGGCGCTGCGGGAGTCTCAGATGCGTCGTCCATCGAGGCTTGATCCTATGAGCCGGCGCCGTCTCGCGGCGATCGGCGCGCTGGCGCTCGGGTGCGGCGGCCTGCTGCTCGCGCTCGTCGTCGCCGTGCAGGAGTTCCCGCGCGGCCTGATCGCGCTCGCCTGCGTGGCGGCCGCGGTCGCCGCCGCCTGGTACGGCGTCGTGCGCGGCGGCAGCATCCGCGTCGCCGGTCTGCTGGTCGCGGCGCTGGGACTCGCCGCCGCGCTCGCGCTGCTGGCACGCGACCGCCTGCTGGAGGAGGCGCTCGTGGTCGGGGCGCTGCTGCTGAGTGCCGCGCTCGCGCGCGTCGCCTTCGCGCAGCACGTGTGGCTGCCGTCACGGCCGGCACCGCAGCGGCCGGTCCTCTTCTACAACCCGAAGTCGGGCGACGGCAAGGCGGAGCGGTTCAGGCTGGCGGACGAGGCGCAGGCGCGCGGGATCGCGGCGATCGAGTTCGGGCCGCCGGACTGGGACCTCGAACGACTCGTACGCGACGCGATCGCCGGCGGCGCCGACGGACTGGCGATGGCCGGCGGCGACGGCTCGCAGGCGGTCGTCGCCGCGCTCGCGGCCGAGCACGACCTGCCGTACGCCTGCGTGCCGGCCGGCACGCGCAACCACTTCGCGCTCGACCTCGGCGTCGACCGCGACGACGTCGTCGGCGCGCTCGACGCCTTCGTCGACGGCGGCGAGCGGCGCGTCGACCTCGCCGAGGTCAACGGCCGCGTCTTCGTCAACAACGTCTCGCTCGGCCTCTACGCGAAGGCCGTCCAGCGCAGCGGCTACCGCGAGGCGAAGCTGCGGACGCTGCTCGACACGGTCCCGGAGGTGCTCGGACCCGGCGGCACCATCGACCTGCGCTGGAGAGGGCCGGGCGGCCACGAGCACGCCTCCGGCGCGGCGATCCTCGTCTCCAACAACCGCTACCGGCTCGGCCGCGCGGTCGGCTCCGGCACGCGCCCGTGCATCGACGACGGGCTGCTCGGGATCACGATCGCCGGCGCCCCGACCGGTCGCGGCAGCCGCGGCCGGCTGCCGCAGCGCCCGTGGCGCGAGTGGACCGCGCCGGCCTTCGAGGTCGACGCCGGCCACCCGGTGCCGGCCGGCATCGACGGCGAGGCGACGCAGCTGCTGCCGCCGCTGCGCTTCCGCATCCGCCCCGGCGTGCTGCGCGTGCGGATCGCGCGGCAGCACCCCGGCGCCTCGCCGTCGGCGGCACTGCCCGACGGAATCGTCCAAGGCGCCCGCGCGCTCGCGCGGATCGCATTCGAATCAACGACCAGGGAGCAGCAATGGACATCTTCGAGGTGGAGCAGAAGGAGCGCCTGAGACGCGAGGAGGTCGCGGCGCGGCTGCGCAACCTCGCCGACATGCTCGCGCGCCACAACGACATCGAGTTCGAGCGCGGCGGGATGCGCTTCAAGGTGAGCGTTCCCGACGAGCTCGACGTCAAGATCGAGCTGGAGGTCGAGAGCGACGAGCGCGAGCTGGAGATAGAGCTGACATGGTGACGGCGGCCCCGACCCAGACGGCGGCGGGACCCTCGCCGCCGGGTGCCGACGAGCGCGCCGCGCGCGGACGGGCCGCGCGCGCCGAGGTGCCGCGCCGGGCGCACGGGGCATGGAGCGCGCCGGCTGACCGCCGCAGCCCGCTGGAGCTGCTGGAGCAGCAGGCGCAGACGCGCGTCCCCGAGCTGGTCCCGATCCGCTACGGGCGCATGCTCGTCTCGCCGTTCACCTTCTACCGCGGCGCCGCGTACGTGATGGCGGCCGACCTCGCTGGCCTGCCGCGCACGAACCTCGACACGCAGCTCTGCGGCGACGCCCACCTGTCGAACTTCGGCGTCTACGCCGCGCCCGACCGCGACCTCGTCTTCGACGTCAACGACTTCGACGAGACGCTGCCCGGCCCGTTCGAGTGGGACGTCAAGCGGCTCGTCACCAGCTTCGCCGTCGCGGGGCGGGACCGCGGCTTCGACGCCGCGCAGCGGACGGTCGTCAACCGCGCCGTGAGCCGCGCCTACCGCGAGGCGATCCACCGTTACGCGGCGATGAGCGAGCTCGACCTCTGGTACTCGCGCATCTCGCTCGACGCGCTGATGCGGCAGATCGCGGCGGTGGCCTCTGCGAAGCAGCTGAAGCGCGCGGAGAAGAACATCGCCAAGGCGCGCTCGAAGGACAGCGTGCGCGCGCTCGCGAAGCTGACCGAGACCGTCGACGGGCAGCTGCGGATCCGCAGCGCCCCGCCGGTCGTCGTCGCGACGCGCGACCTGTTCGCGCCCGCGCAGCAGGCCGAAGTGGACGACGCGATCGCCAGAATGCTGCGGTCCTACCGCGAGACGCTGCCGTACGACCGCCGGCGGCTGCTGGAGCGCTACCGCTACGTCGACGCCGCGCGCAAGGTCGTCGGCGTCGGCAGCGTCGGCACGCGCGCGTGGATCGTGCTGCTGCTGGGACGCCGCGGCGATCCGCTCTTCCTGCAGCTGAAGGAGGCGGAGGCGTCGGTGCTGGAGCCGTTCCTCGGCGCGAGCGAGTTCGGCAACCACGGTGAGCGCGTCGTCGAAGGCCAGCGGCTGACGCAGGCCGCCAACGACATCACGCTCGGCTGGCTGCGGGTGACCGGGGTCGACGGGCGCGAGCACGACTACTACGTGCGCCAGCTGTGGGACGCGAAGGGTTCGGCGCTCGTCGAGCTGATGGACCCGAGGGCGCTGGAGGAGTACGCGAAGGTCTGCGGCGAGGCGCTCGCGCGCGCCCACGCACGCGCTGGGGACGCGCTGCCGATCGCGCACTACCTCGGCCGCAGCGACGCCTTCGACCGCGCGCTGGCGACCTTCGCCGAGGCGTACGCCGACCAGAACGAGCAGGACTACGCGACGATGCGGGCGGCGGTGGAGGCCGGGACGATCGCGGTGCGGACGGGCGTCTGAGCGGCGGGCGGCGCGGTGACGGCGCGGCGGGCGGCCGCCGCGCGCGCGGGCGGCGCCGGGCGATTGCTAGCGTGCGGCGCATGCTCGGTCGCCGCAGCCTCCCCACCCTCGTCGCCGCGATCGCGGCGCTCCTGCTCTGCACCGCCGCGACGGCGGCCGCCGCGCCGCCCGCCGGCAGATACGCCGGCAAGCTCGTCGCGGACAACGTCGTCGACAGCGGCGTCGTCCACTTCACCGTCTCCAGAGACGGCCGCAGGCTGACCGGCTGGCGCGTGACGATGAACGTCGTCTGCGCCTCGCTGCCGGTCCGCGTCGAGCTGATCACGCAGACGATGCCGGCGATGACGATCGCGCGCGACGGCAGATTCAGAAGCGTCTACACGAGACCGGTCAGACGCGTCAGCGACGTCCGCATCGCCGTCAGCGGCCGCTTCTCCGGCAGCAGAGTGGTCGGCGGCAAGATCGACTACGACGTCGGCTTCTCGACCGGCACCTGCACGCGCAAGGCCGACTGGACCGCCGCGCCCAAGCGCTGAGGGGCGCGAGCGCGCGGCGGCCCGGCACTCCGCCGGGCCGCCGCGCCTCTGCCGCGTCAGCGGTTCAGTCGATCCGCTCGCCGACGCCGAGCACGGCGTCGCGCGTGTCGTCGAACGGCCGGCCGCTGCCGTCGAAGAAGACGAACAGCGCCCACGTCTCGCCGTCGCGGGTCGCGACGACGTCGAGATGGGCCGGCTTCGCCGTCTTCCCGCCAGCGCGGCTGCCGACCGTGATCCGGTAGGCCTTCGAGCCGGCCGGGAAGCCGTCGGTCCGCAGCGCTCTGACCGTCGCGGTCGTGTCCGTTCTCGTTCTCGCTCTCGCGTCGGCGGAGCGCATCAGCCCGGCGAGGCAGTTGATGCTGCGCGGCGACATCGCCTCGGCGAGGTGGCGCTTCGCCTCCGCGGCGCTGCGCTCGACGGCGACCAGCGAACCTGCCGCCTCGCGCCCGCCGCCGCGGACGAACAGCGAGCCGGAGACGCCGGGCGGAGCGCTCTCGTCCTCCTTGTCGCCATCGCCGCAGCCCGCCGGCAGCTCGCCGGTGGTCCAGAGGCGGCCGAGCAGGCCCGCTCTGCTGATCGCGGTCGTCTTTCTCCAGCTGCCGCCCGGAAGGTCGCGGGCGCGCAGGACGGCCTGTCTGGCGATCCGCGTCTGCGCCGGCGAGCTGCCCGCGATCGTCGCGGTCGGGACGGGAGCGGACGTGCGCGGCGGCGGGGCAAGCGACGGCGGCGCCGCGAGCGCGGCGGCGCCGCGGGCGCCTGGGAAGACCGTCGGCACCGGGCCGTCGAAGAGCACGTCGACGTATATGTCGTCGTCGTCGTAGCGCCAGTGCGTGCGGTAGGCGGGGCCGTTGCAGCCGAAGCTGTTGCCGCCGCGGCTCGGGGCGCTGTAGTTGCACGTCAGCGTCCCTTTGTGCGTCGCGTAGATGATCGCGCCGTGGCAGCCCCACGTCACCGGCGTGCCGGTGTTGTTGACGAGCATTCCGGTCTTGCCCGGCTCGAGACCGGTCGCGATGTAGATCGCGATGATCGCCGGCGAGGTGCCGGGTATCGGCGGGCCGGGCAGCCATGAGGCCATGCGGGCGGTCGTGATCGTCCCGTTGTGGGCCATCACGTAACACTCGTCCTTCCACGCGAAGGCGCTCGCGGACGAGACGGGGCCGATGACGGCAATCACGGCGAGGGTGCTGAGCACGCCGGCCAGCGCGACGAGGCGTCGCGGCATTGAGAGACCTCCGGGGTCAGATATCGGACATGCGTTCATCCGCTTGTCGCCCCATCGATGCTCTCGGTTGAGGTGTGAATGGATTCGCCCGCGGCGGCAAGCGCGAGCGTCGGCTCAGCTCGGGCGGCGCGCGGCGGCCAGCTCGAAGCGCGAGCGCAGGCCGAGCTTCGCGAGCGCGTGCGAGATGTGCGTCGCGACGGTGTGGCGGGAGATCACCAGGCGCTCGGCGATCTGCGGGTTGGAGAGCCCCTCGGCGGCCAGCCCGGCGACGCGCCGCTCGCTCGGCGTCAGCGCCTCCCAGCCGTCGGCGGCGGCGCGCTGCCGCGTGCCGCGCCGCCCGCGCCGGAGGCCGGCCGCGCGCA
>NZ_JAWSTH010000139.1:0-14228 GCF_033542075.1 Conexibacter stalactiti | reverse complement strand
CGGCGCGGTCGACGCGACGACCGGCGGCGCGGGCGGCGGCGGCGGCGCCGGCGGCCAGAACTTCGTGACCGCGACCGCGACGAGCGTCGCCCCCTTCCAGCTGGCGCCCGCGCCGGCGGACGGCGTCGCGGTCATCAGCTACGAGCCGCTCGCGGCGCCGCAGGTGCGCACGCAGCCGACGCTCTCCGGCGTCGCGCAGATCGGCAGAGCGCTGACCTGCGAGCTGGGCACGTGGAGCGGCTCGCCGGCGCTCGCCGTCGCGTGGCTGCGCAACGGCCAGCCGATCCCCGGCGCGACGACGGCGACCTACACGCCCGCGACGGCTGACGCCGGCCAGCAGATCGCCTGCCAGGTGACGGCGACCAACGCCGCCGGCACGACCGTCGCGAGAACGCCCGCGATCACGATCCCGGTCACGACCGGCCCGGCGAACGCGACGCTCCCGACGGTCACCGGCAGCTCCGCGATCGGCAGCAGAGTGACGTGCAACCCCGGCACGTGGACCGGCACGCCGACCTTCACGTACGCGTGGCTGCGCAACGGCAGAGCGATCAGCGGCCAGACGGCGGCCACCTACACGCTCGGCAGAGTGGACGCCGGCCAGGCGATCCAGTGCGCGGCGACCGCGACCGTCGCCGGGCTGACCTCGACGGCGCAGTCGGCGGCGGTCGGCGGACCGGCGCGCCTGGTGATCCTGACGACGACCGCGCTCGTCTCGCGCACCGGCGGCGTCACCGTCCAGGTCGCCTGCTTCGGCCCGACCGACTGCGCCGTGCCGAGAATGACCGCGACCAGCGGCCAGGTGATCGCCCGCGCCGGCGCTCGCACGATCCGCTCGGGCAACAGCTCGCGCTACGTGATGACGCTCGGCAGACGCGGCCTCTCGAAGCTCGGCAGAGCCGGCTCGTCGATCCCGGTGCGCTTCGTCAGCACCCCGACGGGCGGCTACGGCGGCAACGCCCGCCTGACCTTCGTCGCGCTCAACGGCGCACGCTGAGGCAGGCACGGTGGCGGGCCGGGATCCCCGGCCCGCCACCGCGGCCGGCGCGGGCGAGCGGACCGCGGGCCGGGACGCTCGATAGCCTGGGTCGTCCCCCGCGTCTCGGAGCCATGGAAGGTGGGGCGAGGACGTGTCAGCCGTCGCGACGACACCTGCGCAGGACCATGCCCCGTACAGCCGGCGGCAGGCGCTGACGCTCGCGGTCGGGCAGGTCGCGGCCGGCGCGCTGATCGCCGGCCTCGTCGAGCTGGCGCTGTTCTACTCCGGCAACGACGACCCGCCGGCGTGGCCGGCGGTCCTGTACGTCGCCGGCGCCTGGATCTACGTCGCCGCCGGCACCGTCGCGTGGCTGCGCCGGCCGGGCAGCCGGATCGGCTTGCTGATGACGATCGGCGGCTTCGCCTGGCTCGGCGCCGGCCTGATCAACACCTCGGTGCCCGCGCTGGTGGCGGCCGGCAGCATCGTGCAGACGGTCCCGATCGCGATCCTCGTGCACCTGCTGCTCGCCTTCCCCTCGGGCCGGCTCCGCGGCACCGCCGAGCGCGTCACGGTCGCCGGGATCTACGGCGTCTCGCTCGTGCTGCAGGCGCCGCGCTACCTGCTCGCGCCCGGCCCGTTGCAGATCGACGAAGACCCGCAGCTGCTCGACGTCGCCGCGTGGACGCAGCGCGGGGTCGCGACCGCCTTCGTGCTGGTCGCCTGCGCGCTGCTGCTGCGACGGCTGCGCGACGCGCCGCCGGCGCAGCGCCGCGTGCTGGGACCGCTGTCGCTCTACGGGGCCGTCGCGGCGCTCGCGATGCCGCTCGGCGCCGGCATCGTCGACCTGCTCGACGGCCGCGGCGCGATCCTGCTCAGCTGCGTCCAGATGGGGCTGACCGCCGGCGTCACGGTCTTCTTCGCGATCGCGGTCTCGCGCGGCGGCTTCGCCCGCACCGGCCAGATCGAGGAGCTGGGCGCGCGGCTGGGCGGCGAGGAGGGCCGGCGCGAGGGGCTTGCCGAGGTGCTCGGCGAGACGCTCGGCGACAGCTCGCTCGAGCTGCTGTTCCGCGTGCCCGGCGAGCAGAGCTGGGTCAACGGCGCCGGCGTCGCGACGGTCCCGCCGGCCGCGAGCACCCGCCGCGGCGTCGCCAAGGTGCAGCTCGGCGACGAGACGATCGGCGCGATCGTCTACGACGCGACGCTGCTGACGCGCTCCGACGAGGTGCGCGAGGCGGCGCAGATCGTCGCGCTCGCGCTCGACCGCGAGCGGCTGACGGTCGAGCTGCGCGCCTCGCGCGCGCGACTGGTCGAGGCCGGCGACGAGGAGCGCCGCCGGATCGCGCGCGACCTCCATGACGGGCTGCAGTCGCGGCTGGTGCTGCTGGCGGTACAGGCGGGCGTCGCGCCCGGCACGAGCAGCGAGCTGCGGGAGGGGATCGAGGTCGCGATCGACGAGCTGCGCGCGCTCGTGCACGGCGTGATGCCGGCCGAGCTGACCGAACGCGGGCTGCCCGCGGCGGTCAACGAGCTGGCCGACCGGATGCCGATCGACGTCGTGCTCGAGGTCGCCGGCTTTGAGCGGCGGCCGTCGCCGGCGGTCGAGAGCACGGCCTTCTTCGTGACCGCCGAGGCGATGGTCAACGCCGTCAAGCATGCCCGCGCCGACGAGCTGACGGTGACGCTGGCGCACGGCGAGCGGGCGCTGCGGATCGAGGTGCGCGACGACGGGACCGGCGGCGCCGGGGCGCGCAGCGGCAACGGGATCCGCTCGATCGCCGACCGCGTCGAGGCGCTCGGCGGCAGGCTGCGGATCGACAGCGCGACCGGTGCCGGCACGCGCGTGATGGTGGAGCTGCCATGCGCGTCGTGATCGGCGAGGACCAGGCGCTGATGCGCGCCGGCCTGGCGCTCGTGCTGGAGCAGGCCGGCTTCGAGATCGTCGCCGTCGCCGGCGACGCCGAAGACCTCGTGCGCAAGACCGCCGCCCACCGTCCCGACCTGCTCGTCGCCGACATCCGCATGCCGCCGACGCACACCGACGACGGGCTGCGCGCCGCGCTGGAGCTGCGCCGGCGGCTGCCGGGGCTGCCGGTGCTGGTGCTGTCGCAGTACCTCCAGCGCGACTACGCGGTCGAGCTGCTGGAGAGTGGGGAGGAGGGCGTCGGCTACCTGCTCAAGCAGCGGATCGCGGACGTCGAGCGGTTCGTCGCCGACCTGCACCGGATCGTCGCCGGCGGCTCCGTGCTCGACCGCGAGGTCGTCGCGGCGATGGTCGGCCGCTACCGCAGAGGCGACCCGATCGGACGGCTGACCGACCGGCAGCGGGCGGTGCTGGAGCAGATGGCAGAGGGCCGCAGCAACGCCGCGATCGCCGAGCAGCTCGGCGTCAGCGAGAAGGCGGTCGTGCGGCACACCTCCAACATCTACGACGAGCTGGGGATCGACCGCACGCCGGAGGACCACCGCCGCGTGCTGGCGGTGGTCCGCTACCTGTCGCTCTGAGCGGCCCGCGCGCTCAGCCGCGCGGCAGGGTGCCCGGCGCGACGACCTGCGCCAGCGCGTTGAAGATCGCCGGCGCGGGGTTGCCGGCGGCGGTCGCGATGTCGGCGTTCGTCATCACGACGATCGAGAGTCTGCGCGCCGGCAAGTAAGCGATCTGCGTGTTGAAGCCGGGCAGCTCGCCGCTGTGCATCAGCCAGCCCTTCGCCTTCCCGATCGCGAAGGCGTACGCTCTCCCGCCGCTCGCCGAGGCCGGGTTCGGCTGCAGCCGGACGCGCTGCGTCGCCGGCTTCAGCAGCGTGCCGCTGCCGACCGCGCGCGTCCAGCGGCGCAGGTCGCCGAGGGTCGAGGTGATCTGGCCGGCGGCGCCGGCGAACGTCGGGCTCCACGCGGTCGCGTCGAGGATCTCGCCGTCGGAGCCCTGCAGCGTGTAGCCGTGCCACGACGGCCGCGGCAGCCGCGTCGAGGCGACGTAGCTCGTGTGGCGCATCCCGAGCGGCGCGAACAGCTTCGTGCGCATCACCTCGGCGAGCGGTCTGCCGGTCACCTGCTCGACGATCTGCCCGAGCATGACGAAGTTCGTGTTCGAGTATCTGAAGCCGTGGCCGGGCGCGAAGTCGCGCGGCAGGCCCGCGGCGGCCGCGATCAGCTCCGCGGGGGTGAAGACCGTCTGCGGTCTGGCGAGGTATCTGCCGGCGATCGTCGGGTCGAGGCTGTAGCTGGCGATGCCGCTCGCCATCGTGCCGAGGTCGCGGATCGTGATGCCGCCGGCGCCGGCCAGCGTCGGGAACCAGCGCTCGATCGTGTCGTCGAGGCGCACTCTGCCCTCGTCGACGAGCTGCAGGACCAGCGTGCCGGTGAAGGTCTTGGTGACCGAGCCGATGCGGGTGTGGTCGGTCAGCGTGGCACGCGCCCCGGTCGCGCGGTCGGCGGTCCCGCGCGCGGCGGTCCAGCCGCGGTCGCCGACCCACACGCCGGCGATCACGCCGGGCGCCCACGTCTCCGCGAGCGCCGCGTCGAGGGTGCGGTCGAGCCGCTGGCTCGTGCGTCTGCCGAGCTGCTGCGCCTGCGCGTTCGCGGCGAATCCGAGCAGGAGCGCGGCGGCGACCGCGACGAGCGTCGCGAGGGTGAGCGGGCGTCGGCGCCGGTCGTGCGGGCGCGGCAGGGCGAAGTCCATCGCACGATGATCGCGCGTGCGGGCGGCGAGCGCCGTGGACCTAGGTCCATTCCGGGCGGCGTGCCCGCTAGCTTGAAGGTCATGCAGGACGAGCTTCCGACCTTCTCCTACACGATCGAGCCGCTGCCGCCGACCCAGCTGGGCCGCCGCTGGCGCTGGCAGCTGTGGCGCGGCGAGCGGCTGCTCGCCGGCGGCTGGCACTACGGTCAGCGGCAGGCGCTCGGCGCGCTGCGCACCGCGACCTCGCGCGCGACGCACGAGCTCGCCGGCCTCGTTGCGCTGCGACCCGAGCGCGCCACGAGCGATGGCCGCTTCTTCGCCGGCGCGACCGTCCAGCTCGACTGCGGCGCGCTGCGCTGCATCCTCGCGCCGCGGCTCTCCGAGGCCGCCGCCGCGAGCGTCATGTAGGTCCGCGGCCGCGCGGCAGACAGTGGACCTAGGTCGCCTTGTCGTCGCGCGAGCGTCTGGCAGGGTAGGCGGAGATGATCCGCGCGGCGACAGACCGACTGCCGGCCGTCGCGGTCCTGCCGCGCCGCCATGCGCTGACGCTCGCCGTCGCGGGGCTCGCCGCCGCCGCGCTGCTGTTCGGGCTGAGCGTCCTGGCGCTGCTCTACTCGGGCGTCTCCGAGCCGCCGCCGTGGCAGGCCGCGCTGTTCGTCGCGTGCGGCTGGGTCTACGTCGCGGCCGGCGCGGTCGCCTGGCTGCGACGGCCCAACAGCCGCATCGGCCTGCTGATGGTCGCGGGCGGCTTCGCCTGGCTGACGGCGGCGCTGTGGAACTCGCCCGTGCCGGCGCTGCAGGCGGCCGGGCAGGTCGTCTCGACGCTGGGGATCGCGCTGCTGATCCACCTGCTGCTCGCCTTCCCCTCGGGCCGCCTCGACGGGACCGCGGCGCGCGTGACGACGATCGCCGCCTACGTCACCTCGCTCGTGCTGCAGGCGCCCAAGTACCTCTTCGGCGGGACCGGCCCGCTGTCGGTCGCTGATCGCCCCGACCTGTACGACGCCGGGGTGTGGACGCAGCGCGCCTGCGGTGCGCTGGTCGTGATCGCGGCGACCGTGCTGCTGGTGCGCCGGCTGCGCGCGCTGCCGCCGCCGCAGCGGCGGCTGCTGGCGCCGCTGGATGCCTACGGGATCGTCGCGATCCTGCTGCTGCCGACAGGGCGCGCGCTCGCCGACCTCGACGGCGCGGCCGACTCGCTCAACGTCTTCGTGCTGCAGATCGCCCTGATCTCCGGCGCGCCGATCGCCTTCGCCGTCGCGGCGCTGCGCGGCGGCTTCGGGCGCACGGCCGAGCTGGAGGAGCTGGGCGCGTGGCTCGGCGCCGAGGACCGCGGCCGTCCGCAGCTGTCCGACCTGCTCGCCGCCACGCTCGGCGACCCGACCGTCGAGCTGCTGTTCCGCGTGCCCGGCAGACAGGGCTGGCTCAACGGCGCCGGCGTCACCGCGGTGCCGCCGACCGCGAGCGCCGGTCGCGGCGTCGCCGAGGTCGAGCTGGCGGGGACGACGATCGGCGCGATCGTCTACGACGCGACGCTGCTGCCGCGCCCGGAGGAGGTGTGCGCCGCCGCCCGCGTGATCGCGCTGGCGCTCGACCGCGAGCGGCTGACGGTCGAGCTGCGCGCCTCGCGCGCGCGACTGGTCGAGGCCGGCGACCAGGAGCGCCGCCGGATCGCGCGCGACCTCCACGACGGGCTGCAGTCGCGGCTGGTGCTGCTGGCGGTGCAGGCCGGCGTCGCGCCGCTGCCGGAGGCGCGCACCGAGCTGCGGCTGGGGATCGAGACGGCGATCGACGAGCTGCGCGCGCTGGTGCACGGCGTGATGCCCGCGGAGCTGACCGAGCGCGGCCTGCCGGCGGCGGTCGAGGCGCTCGCCGACCGCATGCCGATCGCCGTCGTGCTCGAGGTCGACGGGCTGCGCGCGCGGCTGCCGCCGGCGGTCGAGAGCACCGGCTACTTCGTCGTCTCCGAGGCGCTCGTCAACGCCGTCAAGCACGCCCATGCGAGCGAGCTGGCGGTCGGGTTGGCGCGGCTTCCGAGCGACCTGCTGCGGATCGAGGTCAGCGACGACGGGATCGGCGGCGCCGGCGCGCGCGGCGGCAACGGGATCCGCTCGATCGCCGACCGCGTCGAGGCGCTCGGCGGCCGTGTGCGGATCGACAGCGCGACCGGCGCGGGCACGCGCGTCGTGGTGGAGCTGCCGTGCGCGTCGTGATCGGCGCGGGCCACCGCCGCGTGCTCGCGCTCGTGCGCTACCTGCCGGCCTGAGCGAGCAGCTCCACGAGCGCCTCCGCGAGCGGTCTCGCCGAGGCCGGGTTCTGGCCGGTCGCGAGGCGGCCGTCGACCTCGACATTGGGCTGCCAGAGGTCCGCCGCGGTGTGGACGGCGCCGCGCTCGCGCAGCGTCGCGGCGAGCGGGAAGGGGACGGTGCCGGCGAGGCCGACCGCCTCCTCCTCGGCGTCGGTGAATGCGGCGACGGTCTTGCCCGCGACGAGCGGGCTGCCGTCGGAGAGCGTCAGGTCGACGAGCGCCGCCGGCCCGTGGCAGACGGCGGCGATCGCGCCGTCGCGCTCGTAGACGGCGCGCGCGACGGCCGCGATCGCCGGGTCGCGGAAGTCCCACATCGTGCCGTGACCGCCGACGAGGAAGACCGCGTCGTAGCCGGCCGGATCGACGTCGGCGACGCGGAGCGTCTCAGCGACTCTCGCCTGCGCGACCGGGTCGTCGAGGAAGGCGGCCTGGAGCGGATCGGAGCGGTCGGCGCTGTCGGCCGGCGCGTGGCCGCCGCGTGGCGAGGCGACGTCGACCGCGATGCCGGCGGCGGTCAGGACCGCCCACGGGTGAGCGGCCTCGCCGACGTGGAAGCCGGTCGGACGGCCGGTGTCGCCGAGCCTGTCGTGGGAGGTGACGATCATCAGTACGCGCGGCATCTCGTTGCTCCTTCGGGGGATTCCGGTTCGCTGGGCGATCCTCATCCTGCGTCTCGGTAGGTATGCCCGCCAACGCGCAAACATGGCAACTGGTATTCCTTTTGGTTATGGCTGGGCTCGAACGGATGCGCATCTTCCTTGCCGTCTACCGCAGCGGCTCGGTGACCGCGGCCGCCGCGCAGCTGCATCTCTCCCAGCCGGCCGTCTCCAAGCAGCTGCGGGCACTGGAGCTGGAGAGCGGCCGGCCGCTGTTCGTGCGCGGGCCGCGCGGCGTCGTGCCGACGCAGGAGGCCGACCGGCTCGCGCGCGAGGTCGGGCCGCACCTCGACGCGCTGGAGGGCGCGACCGCGCGCCTGGTCGGGCGCGGCACGGATGCGACCGTCCACGTCGGCGGGCCGGCCGACCTGCTGTCGATCGCGGTCGCGCCGGCGCTCGCAGCCGCGCCGGGGGCGCCGCGGCTCCGCCTCCACACGGGCGTCGCCGACGAGGTGCTCGACCGGCTCGCCGCCGACGAGCTCGACATCGCCGTCGCGGCGCGCCCGCTGAGACGGCCCGGCGTCCGGCAGGAGCCGCTGTTCACCGAGACGCTGGTGCTCGTCGGCAACCCGGCGTGGGCGGCGCGGCTGCCGGCCGCGACGCTCGACGCCGCGCCGCTCGCGGCGCTCGCGGACGTGCCGCTGGTCGCCTTCGACGAGGAGCTGCCGCTGCTGCGGCGTTACTGGCGCGAAGTCTTCGGCGCCTCGCTCGACGCCGGCGCCGCCGTCACGCTGCCCGACTTCCGCGGCGTCGTGCGGACCGTCAGCGCCGGGGCGGGCGTCAGCGTCGTCCCGCGGTACGTCGCGGCCGGGGCGATCGGCCGCGGCGAGCTGGTCGAGCTGCACGCGCCGAGCAGACGGCCGCGCAACCCGATCGCGCTCGCCTTCCGCCCGCCCGCGCTCGGCCGCCCCGGCGTCGAGATGGTGCGGGCGCTGCTGCGCGCGGCCGCCGCCGGCTGGGACCGCTGACGGGCGGACGCTCCGAGGAGCGCCCGCCCACGTCCGTCAGCGCTTCGGGCAGCCCGCGATCGAGAGCCGCGGGTGGCGCTTGAGCACGCGACCGTTCTGCGCCCGCAGCGTCTGCACCGCGGCGGCGCGGCGTGACTCCTGCGTGCACAGCGCTCTGACGTTGCCGACCGGTGAGATCTTCGCCGGCAGCGTCAGCTGGAAGCGCGACAGCGGCACGTCGGGGATCGTGTCGAAGGTCGTCGTCAGCCGCAGGTCGCGGCTGATCGTGACCTTGCCGACGAGGTCGATCGCGACCTCGCCGCGCAGCTGCACGACGAGGTCGGGCAGTCTCCGCACGGGGCTTCTGACCATGTAGACGGCGCCGCTCAGCGGCCCCTTCAGCAGCGGCGTCGTCGCGCTCGCCGAGCCGACGCGCGCCGCCTCGCAGTTGCCGGCGTCGTACGCCGCCTGCGTGCACGCTCTGCGGATGACCTCCAGGCGCGCGTTGATCGTGCGCGGCAGCATCAGCTGGACGCTGCGGTTCGCCGCCTGCGCGGCCGGCTGCGTCAGCGTCGCCACCAGCGACGTCTTGCGGCGCGCGCCGACCTCGCCTCTGCCGCCGACCTTGACGGTCAGCTTCGGCGTGTACTTCAACGCCGCGCAGTCGCCGACCTGGAAGCGCGCGCCGACGTTCGCGACCGCCCCGCCGACCGCGCTGACCGCGGCGCCGACGCGGCGCTCGGAGCAGCTCGTCGGGTTGAGCATGAAGTCGGGCCGGTCGATCGCGATGCGGACCGAGCGGATCTGCAGCGGGATCCCCTGGAGGATCGTCGGCAGCGGGTCGGAGACGACGCGCAGCACCGCGGTGCGCTTGTCGACGTGCACCGCCGCGCGCACGACGACCGTTCCGAGGTCGAACGGGCCGGCGACCGCCGGCACGACGATCGCGAGGCTGTACGGCGCGCCCTTGTACGGACCGGCGACGTAGACGCGGCCGGGCAGGCCGAACGGCTGCGTGCCGGGGCCGGCGGTCGTCTGCGCGCTGCCGACGCGCGACTCCTCGCCGCAGCTGCCGGCCGCCGCCTGCGCCTCGGCGCAGAGCGGCACGCGGCCGATCTTCGGCAGCAGGCCGGGCGGCAGCGTCACGTCGATCGCGCGCAGCAGGTCGTCGCCGTCGCCGCGCGAGAAGCCGAGCGAGAACGCCGTCGCCTTGCCCGCGGCCGGGTTGGCCGTGCCGGCCGAGAAGCCGGGCGCGAAGCCCGTCGCCGCGCACGGCGCGCCGGCGCCGTCGCCGCTGACCGCGTGGGTGTCGTGCGAGACGGCCGTCGCGCCGCCGCCGTAGGGCGTCAGCGCGAACGTCGTCGTCGCCGGCCCGCACTGGCGCGCGTTGGCGAGGACCGCGCGCGGTCCGCCCTTCAGCGTCATCCGCAGCGCTGAGAACGGCAGCTGCGGGTTCTGGTCGAACGTCGTCGTCAGACGGCCGCTGACGGGGTCGGCGTCGATCCGGCCGGCGAGCTTCAGCCGCACGCCCTGCCCCGCCGCGACCAGCACGATTCTCAGCAGCTGCGACGTGCTCGGGGCGGCGAGGAAGACGGCGCCCGTGAGCGGCTCGGACAGCAGCGGCGTGTCGATCGAGACGTCGCCGATCTTCGCTCCGTGCGGGCAGTCCGGCGCCGCGAGGCTGTCGAGTCGCAGCTGCGCGACGCTGCACCCCTGCAGACCGGCGGCGGCCGACGGCGAGACGACCGTCCCCTCCGGCAGTGTCACGACCGCGCGCTGCAGCGGCGGCGTCGCGAGCCCGTCGGGGTCGGCGTTCTGCGGCACGGCGAGGTCGATCGTCCAGCCCGACGGCGCGCCGGCTCTGGGCTCGTCGGCGCGTGCGCTGCCGCGGCCGGCGAAGCGCAGTCTGTCGCAGCCGGTCGGCTGCGCCAGCGGCGTCTCGGCATGCAGTCGTCTGCCGGGGGCGTCGTAGCTCTCGATCGACATCCGCACCGGGACGGCGGCGTCGCACGACGAGCCGTTGGTCAGGAACGGCTTGCGCGGCGCGCTGCTCGACGTGCCCGACCCGCCGCTGCAGACGCTCCCCGCGCCCAGACCCTCGTCGAGGCAGGCGACGCCGCGTCTTTCGTCGTGGCCGGGGTCCGCCGGGACGCCCCACAGCGTCAGGTCGGTCGAGACGAGCGCCGCCAGCGTCGGCAGGTTGTCGATCGTCGTGCGCAGCCCGTGGTCGCCGTCGCTGCGGACGGAGACCTGCAGCTTCACGGTCAGCATCGCCCAGAAGCCGAACTCGGCCGGCACGCCGTGCGACGGCACGAGGTTGTAGACCGGGACGACGCCCTCCTTGAGCAGGAACGTTCTGACTCTCACGACGCCGATCTGCGTCTCCGGCGGGCACATCACGAGCACCTCCTCCGCGCAGCGCGGCGTCGCGGCCGGGTCGCCGACGATCCCGGGCGGGAGGTCGACGATCACCGTCTTGGCGGTCTCCGCCGGCTGGTCGAGCAGGCTGCCGGTCGCCGGCTGGATCGCCGGGCTGCTTCTCAGCGCGAAGCTGACGTTCAGGTCGGGGTGGGCCGCCGCCTGCGTGTTCGACAGCCCGGCCTGGAAGCTGTTCGGCACGAGGCTGAACCCATCGGCCGCCTGTGCGGAGGCCGCGCGGGCGGAGGCCCGTCTTCCCTTCAGCACGAACGTCGCGCGGCGCGGATCGGCGCCGCCCGTCTGCGTCACGTCGAGCCGCACGCGCAGCGCGCCGCGGCGGGCGAGCTGTCTGCGCGCCGCGCTCGACAGCCGCACGCGCAGGCGCGCGGTGCCGGCCTTCGCGAGCGTCGTCGCGGCCGTGTCGGCCGTCGTCCAGCGCTTGCCAGCGCGGATGCGCAGCGTCGCCGCGACGCGGCCGGCCGTCGTCGCGCGGACCGCGACCGTCAAGGTGCCGCCGGCGGCGAGCCGGCGCTTGCCGGCCGCCGTGACCTTGGCGAGCTTGATCGCGGCGGTCGGCGGCTCGGGCTGCTCGGCGTCGCCGGCGCCGCGGAACTGCTCGGAGCCCGTGGGCGTCTCCGGCGCAGGCACGACCGCGTCGCCCTGGCAGAGGTCGCCGACGCAGTTCGCCGTCGGGTCGACGGGCGCCGGCAGACCTCCGCCGGCGCGCGCGACGTAGAGCTTGCGATGGTGGTCGTCGATCCACGGCAGCAGCTTCGCGGTCGTCGCGAAGAAGGCGTCGCCGCGCGGGCTGACGCCGGCGAGCGTGCCGGTCGTGCCCGACTGGCCCGAGCTGATCAGCGTGAGCGCGCCGTCGCGCCAGCGGTAGACGTCGAACTCGTTGTTCCAGTCGAGCGAGTCGTGCGCCTCAGTCGTCTGGAAGTAGACAGCGGCGCCGTCGGCGGAGATGCGCGGCGTCGGCCCGGCGAAGTCGGTCGGCGGTGAGCCGAACTCGGCCCCGGAACGCGTCACCGCGGAGGACTCCTCGTCGCACGAGACGCAGGCCAGCGCACCGTCCGCCGTCGCGCGGAAGACCTCCTTGCGGCCGTCGCCGTTGCCGGCGAATCTGCCGCTTCCCGTCCACGCGATCACGGCGCCGTCGGCCGTCAGCTGCGTCAGGTCGGCGGCCGCCCAGCCAGCCGTCCGCTGGAAGGCGAACGGCTCCGGCGCGCTGCCGTCCTCGTCGTGGACGCGGGCGATGCTGCGCGCCCCCTCGCCGTCGCTCCAGACCCAGAGCTCGTCCTCGTCGCCCGGCAGGCTCGTGGCGAACCAGAGGCGTCTGCCGTCGTCGGAGGAGATCGCGGAGGTCAGCGTTGCGGCAGCGGCGTCGGTCGCCGCGCCGGTCACGCGGGTGCGGGCGCCGCTGGCGACGTCGTAGCGGTAGACGTCCTCGGCGCCGTTGGCGTCGGCGGGGTCGAGCGCCAGCGCGGTGCGGAAGAAGACGGCGGAGCCGTCGGCGGCGTTGCCGACGTAGGCGGCGGCGCCGTCGGAGCCGGAGGCCGGCGCGGACAGGTCGACCGTGTGGCCGTCGCGCCACAGCAGCACGTGGCTCTCGATCGTCGTGCCGGCATCCGGGTCGGGGCAGCTGTTCGAGGTCAGCACGACCGAGCGGCCGTCGGCGGAGATGCCGCTCTGGCCGAGCACGCCGGTCCCGCCGCCGTCGGCGACGATCGCGCCGCAGGTCGCGACGCGCGCGTCGTCGCCGCCGATCGCCGCGACCTGCCCGCGCTCCCACAGGAAGACGCCGGTCGGGTCGGCGATCTCCGGGTACGGCGTCGCGCCCCAGTACGGCACGACGACGACGCGCTCGACGTCGGCCGAGCTGCCGGCGTATCTGACGCCGCTGCCGACCTTCGTCCAGGAGCCGTCCGGCTGGCGGATCCCGAGCTGGTTGGGGGCGATGTTCGGCTCGGCGTGGTAGGCGACGACCATCCGCGAGAGGTCGTCGGTGCCGTCGAGGAACGTCGGCGGGAAGAAGATCCAGGCGCCGGGCGGCGTCAGGTCGCGGCGCTCGGCCTGCCAGCCGGCGGCCGTGCGGCTGGCGACCGTCAGCCCGCGCGGATCGGCCGTCCAGCTGCCGAGCACGGCGCGGTCGCCGTCGCCCCAGGCCCAGTGCGTGCTGACGTCGATCCCTCTGGAGGCGAGCGGCGAGACCAGCTCGTACGCCGTGCCGTCAGGCAGCTCGGCGGCGGCGGCGCCGGGCAGCGCCGCGGCTCCCGCGACGGCGACCGCCGCGGTCAGGAGACCTGCGACCGCGCGTCTCACGCGAGACCTCCCGAGCGGCCGCGTGCGCCCACGCGGAACTGACGGCCGTGGGCGCGCGCGTACGCGCCGCCCACCCTGCCGGTGGCCGGAACCATTGCGTCCTACCTCTCCTCAGCGACCTGGCTTCCCCTCGTCAGCGGGGATCGCACGATGCGCGCGCGTGCCCGGCCGGAAGCCCTCTGAGACACACAATAGACATTGGTGTCTCAGGAGCGCAACTGGCATGTCGGCGCTCGACGGGAATGCAGCCCGCCGAGCGCGTGGTCGCTTGAAGCGGCCCGGCGGCCTCAGTCCACGACGTCGGCCGAGAGCGTGATCGGGTCGAGCTCGGCGCCGGCCTGGAGGAAGCTGCCGAGCAGGCCGGCGGCCGCCGTGCTCAGCTCGCCGGCCGCCGTTCTCAGCGTCAGGCGTCTGCCCGCGACGACCGGGGCGCCGTCGAGCGGGAAGCTGCCGAGGTCGACGCGGCCGTCGGCCGACGGCGTGCCCGCGAGCGTGCTGTCGAGCGTGACGCGCGCGTTCACCGTCACGGTCGTGCTGGTGATCGTGAAGGTCGGGTCGCGCAGCGCGAGCCGGAAGAAGTGGCCCGGGTAGTCGAACGTGACGGTGCCGCGGTGCTCGACGACGCCGGCCCCGGTGGCGGGGTCGTAGTCGCCGGCGACGGCGCTGAACGCGAACGGGACGTCGGCCGGGCAGCCGCCCTTGGTCGACGGCGGGTCGGTGTCGCAGGTGGCGCCGGCGGCGACGCTGATCGGCGGTCTGCCGTTGCCGTTGAAGACGTAGGAGCGGAAGCTCGCGCGGAAGCCCCAGTCGGTCGTCCCGATCGCGACGATCGGCTCCTCCGGCGCGGGCTGCTCCGGCTGCGACGGCGCGGGCGGCGCCGGCTGGGCGGGCGGCGCGGCGGGCGCGCCCGGGGTCGCGGGCG
>NZ_JAWSTH010000138.1:0-14612 GCF_033542075.1 Conexibacter stalactiti | reverse complement strand
CGCGGCTCGACGCCTACCGGCGCCGGGGCCCCGGCCGCGGCGCCGACCCGACCCGCGCGAAGCTGCAGCGGTCGGCGAAGTCGGCGGCCACCGCGGCGGCGAAGGCGCACGACGCCCGCCTCACCGCGCGCGACGCGCTGCGCGAGCGGCTCACCGCCTTCGCGCCGCTCGCCGACCCGCGCAAGGGCGTCGCCGAGCTGACCGACGAGCTGCCGCTGCTGCTCTTCCCGCTGCGGCTGGAGACGCGCTTCAAGCGGATAGTGACCGCGGTCGCGGGAAGACGGCTGCCCGTCAGAAGAGTGAGAGTCGGCATCGGCCGCCCGCTCTTCAGAACGAGCTGGGAGCTGTGGGTGCGCGTCTTCCCCGACGCCTGCCTCGTCGACACGTTCGAGGACGAGCCGTCGCTGATCGAGCTGGACAGTGCCCGCCGCTACTGGCAGGCGCTGTGGCGCAGCCGCGACGAGGGCGGCGAGCGGGCCGCATGGCGCAACCTCGTCGCCAGCCACGGCGTCGGCCGCGCCCGCTGGCTGCGCGAGCGGCAGGCGCCGCTCAACCCCGGCGACCGCCCCGCCGCGGTGCCGGCCGACGCGCTCGTGCTCGCGCTGCCGATCGACCAGAGCGTCGCCGACGGGACCGTCGAGCTGCTGAGAAAGCTGTGGGAGGGGGCGTGGCGCGAGGGCGCCGACGGGGCCGCCGAGGCCGCCGCGCTCGCGACGCTGACCGCCGAGCTGGGCGATGCCGAGCAGGCGCAGACGCTGTGGGCGGCGACGACGCCGCTCGGCTTCGGCGACCTGCCGCCGAAGGGCGTCGCGCGCGCCGACGCGACCGTCGTGACGGTAGCGATCCGCTTCCCGGACGAGCCCGGCGCGCGCTCGCGCTCGTGGAGCCGGCCCCCGGTCGTGCGGCTGCTGCCCGAGCGGCTGCTGTGCGTCGTGCAGAGCGGCGGCGCGACCGTCGAGCAGCTCGGCGAGCCGATCCCCAGCCCGCTGCAGGTCGGCCCCGACCCCAGCGCGACCGATCCGCAGCTGAGACCGCTGCTCGACAGCGGCGAGCTGGAGGTCGCCGACGAGCTGCTGTGGACGACCGACTTCGAGCGCGCAGTCAAGGACGGGCTCGGCTTCCGCGTCCCGCTCAGTGAGGAGCAGTGGAAGTCCGGCGCCGAGCGCGTCACCGTCGTCGGGGTGCGGCTCGGCGACCAGCCGAAGGAGAGCCGCGCGCGGCTGGAAGAGCTGCTCGCCCACCACCGCGACGGTCGCGGCGGCTTCGCGCTCGTCCCGCAGGGGACGCCGACCAACAACACCGAGCAGGCCGGCACCGGCTTCACGAAGACGCAGGAGGCCGACGCCGCCTTCGACGAGCTGCGCGACGGCGGCGAGCTGAGCGGTCCCGCCCCGCCGGCGCTCGAGCGGCGCGACGGTCGCTGGCTCGCCGACGGGCTCGGGATCGACCCCGCCCTGCTCAACCCCGTCCCGGGCGCGCACGGCGTCGACCAGTCGGAGGCGCGCGCGCTCAACGTCGCGCTGTGGCCGGCGACGCTCGGCTACTTCCTCGACACGCTGATGGAGCCGCTCACCGACGACGCCGTCAGCGAGCAGGCGCGCGCCTTCTTCACCAGCTACGTCAGCGGCCGCGGGCCGCTGCCGGCGCTGCGGATCGGCCAGCAGCCGTATGGGATCGTGCCGTCGATCGCGTTCGCGCGGCTGCGTCGCATACGCGACTTCGCGCCGGTCAGAGGCGGCGAGGGCGGCGTCGACGACGCCTTCCTCCAGCGCCTGCTCGACCTGCTGCAGCGCGTCGACGGCGACTGGACGGAGCTGTCGCAGTCGGTCACCGCGCTCGGCGCGCCCGGCGGCGACGTCGAGCAGGCGCTGCTGGAGGTGCTCGGGCTCCATCCCGCCTCGGCCGAGTTCCACTACCGCTACGCCGAGAGCCTCGACCACCTCGCCAACCTCGCCGGCCTCTTCGGCTTCTTCGAGCTGCTGCTGCAGCTGCTGTTCAGAGCCGCGCTCGACCAGCCGGCGCAGGCGCTGCTGGAGAAGCTCGGGCTGACGAAGGAGCAGCGGCCGGTGATCCTCGACCGCTACTTCCTCGGCAGACAGGGGAGACTGCTCGGCGACCTCGTCGACGACCGGCCGCTGTCGGAAGCGGAGCCGGTGCGCGTCTGGACCGACGGCGGCGTCAACTACCTCGACTGGCTCGCGAAGGCCGGGCGCGACTCGCTCGAGGCGCTGCGGCGCCAGGAGGGCTTCATCGACGACCGACGGCCCACGGTGCTGCTCTATCTGATGCTGCGCCACGCGCTGCTGCTCGGCTACGCCGACGCGGGCGTGCGGCTGCGCAGGAGCGCCGGGCTGCCCGATGCCGGCGTGCGCGCGCTGCGGCGCGAGCCGCCGTTCATCCACGTCGCGAACGGATCGCAGACCGAGAGCCGCTGGGCGCAGCTGCTGGAGCCCGACGCGACGATAGATCCCGGCACGCCGGTCGGCGAGCTGATCGCGCAGGCGCTCGGCTCCAAGCCCGAGACCGATCAGCTCGGCGAGCAGCTGAAGGCGATCGAGCGGCTCGCGCAGACGCCGACCGCGCGGCTGGAGCGGCTGCTGGCCGAGCACGTCGACACCTGCTCCTACCGCTTCGACGCCTGGCGCACCGGCTGGCTCGCGGCGCGGCTGGAGCGGATGCGCGAGCAGCGGCCCGAGGGCGCCCACCTCGGCGCGTTCGGCTGGCTGCTCGACGTGCGCCCCTCCGAGGGCAGACGGACGCCGGTCGAGCCGCTGCCCGACGAGCTCGCGAAGATCTTCCAGAGAGCGGGCGATCCGCTGCTCGAACGCGACTCGGCCAACGGCGGCTATGTCCACGCGCCGTCGGCCGACCAGGCCGTGACCGCCGCGGTGCTGCGCGCCGGCTACCTCTCCAACGCCGCCGACGGCAACCCCGAGCCGCTCGCCGTCAATCTCTCCTCCGAGCGCGTGCGGCTGGCGATGGCGACGCTGGAGGGGATGCGCAACGGGCAGAGACTCGGCGCGCTGCTCGGCTACCGGCTCGAACGCGGCCTCCACGACGGCCATCCCGGCGTCGAGCTGGACCGCTTCATCCTGCCGCTGCGGACGGCCTTCCCGCTCGTCGCCAACCGCATCAGAGCGACGAGAGTCAGAGACGACGACGCGGACGCGCCGCTGGTCGCGGCGCGCAACGTCGCCGACGGCCTGCGGCTCGTCGAGCACGTCGAGAGAGATCCGAGACTGCGCAGATACCCGTTCGGCAGAGCGACGCTGCTGCCGGGCGACGCGACCGCCGCGGAGCGCGCCGCGATCGAGCTCGAGGTCGAACGGCTGCGCGACGTCAACGACGCCGTCGGCGACCTGCTGCTGGCCGAGAGCGTCCACCAGGCGACGCAGGCGCGCTACGACGCCTCCGCCGCCGCGCTCGACACGGTCGCGACCGGCGGCTTCCCGCCCGAGCCGGAGGTCGTGCGCACGCCGCGGCCCGGCGTCGCGCTGACGCACCGGCTCGCGCTCCAGCTCGACCCCGGCGCGTCCGCCGTCAGAGGCGCGACCCCGCGCGCCCTCGCCGAGCCGCGCGTCGACCGCTGGCTGGAGACGGTCCTGCCCGACCTCGCGGACGTGCAGGTCCACGTCAGCTGGAGCGACCCGCGCGGCGGCCCCGGCGGCGAGACGACGGTGACGCTCGCCGAGCTGGGGCTGCGGCCGGTCGACCTGCTCACGGTCGTGCACGCCGACGGCGGCCAGCAGATGGCCGAGCTGGACGACCGCGTCGTCGCGCGCGTGCTGGCGACGCAGCCGGTGCCGCTCGACGTGCTGCCGCGGATCGGCTACCTCGACCCGGCCGGCGGCGCGATCCGCGTCTTCGACGTGGCGGCGCCGGTGCGGCGGCTGCGCTCGCTGGTCGGCCGCGCGCGGCCGTTGCGCGGCGGCGACTGGCTGCTCTCCGACGACGCGACGCAGAGCGGCGACGCCGACCTCGAACGCGACCCGTCGCCGGTCACGGCGGCGCTGAGAGGGCTGCAGACGCTCGCCGCCGACCTCGCCAGAGGCGTCACGACGCTCGACACGCTCGTCAGAGGCGCGGCGGCCGCGCGCGCCGCCGCCGTCGACAGAACGATCGACCAGACCGCGGCGCTGCTCGACCGCGCCGCGCTCCACGGCGTGCCGCAGACCGGCTGGGGCTTCGCCTACGCGCAGCGGCGCGACGTCGCCGCCGCGCTGCTGGCGCGGCTCGCCGAGCGGCTGGGGACGTGGGACGCGAAGCTCGCCGACTTCGACGGGCTGATCGCCGAGCACGACGCGGTCGATCCGGCGACCGTCCAGCGCGACACGCGCCTGATGCTGCTGCGCCGCGCCGAGATCTCCGTTGCCGCCGACGTCACCGCCGTGCCGGCCGACCTCAGAGACCTGCGCAGAGCGCTGCCCGCGCGGCGCAGAGCGTTCGCTGCGCGGCGTGCGGCACTCGCCGGCATCGTCGCGAGACCGCCGGCGACGCTCGCGGCGCTGCTGAGAGCGGTCGGCGCGCTGCTGCCGCTGACCGACGTCGACCTCGAGCCGTTCGACCTCGCGCCCGAGGAGGCCGCGCTCGCGACGCTGCACGCCGACCTGCTCGCCGCCGCGGCGGTCGTGCTCGCGGAGGTGCAGCGGCGCGCAGGCACCGCGCAGGCGGCGCTCGCCGAGCAGGCCGCGGCGAGCACCGGGGCTGCCCGCGTCGAGGCGCTGACGCGGGCCGCCCAGGCGATCTTCGGCGAGGGCTTCGTGCTCGTCCCCGACGCCGGCGTCGCGCCCGACCACGCCGCCGAGACGACCAACGCGATCGCCGCCGCCGGCGACGGCTCGCTGACCAGACACCTGACCGACGTGCTCGGCGTCGAGCAGCCGCTCGACGAGTGGCTGACCGGCGTCGCGCGCGTGCGCGACCAGGCGCGCGCCTGGGAGCAGGTCGCGCTGCAGGCCGACGCCTTCGGGCTCGCCGAGCCCCGGCTGACACCCCTGCAGCTGCCGTTCCTGCCCGGCGACCACTGGCTCGCGCTCGGCTTCCCGCCTGACGCCGTGCTCGACCAGGACCGGCTGCTCTACACCGCGCATCTGCCGGCCGGCTTCGACCCGGCCGCGCGCCGCTGCGGCCTGCTGCTCGACGAGTGGACCGAGGTGATCCCGGCCGAGACGCAGGACACCGCGATCGCGACCCACTTCGACCGCCCCAACTCCGAGCCGCCGCAGGCGCTGCTGCTGGTGCTGCCGACCGAGCAGACCGGCGGCTGGGTCTGGGACGACGTCGTCGGCGCGCTCGACGACACGCTCGCGATGGCGAGAAAGCGGGCGGTCGAGCCGGTCCACGTCGACCGGACGCCGTACGCGCGCTTCCTGCCCGCGACCGTCTCGGCGACGACGCTGCGCGGCCTCTCGATCGGCCTCGCGCTCGCGCTCAACAACCCGAAGATCTCGGAGCTCGCGGCGAAGGAGGCAGGCGATGGCTGAGGTGCTGCCGCTCAAGGACCTGTCGGCGACGCTGAAGGAGCGCCGCTTCCCCTCGATCACCGTCTGGAACCGGCTCGAAGGGCGGCCGCGCACGATCGCCTTCGACCGCGCGCTGCGCGCCGAGGTGCGCGACGCCCTGTGGTTCCTCTCGCGCCAGTGGCAGCTCGGCGAGTTCCACGGCGAGGACGCCGGCTCGCCGGTGCAGGCGAAGCTGCACCTGGAGCGGACGCGGCTGACGCGCTACCTGCCCGGCGCGCCGGGCTCCGCCGACCCGCAGCCGTTCGATCCGGCGACGCCGCTGGAGACGACGGTCGAGCGCCGCCCGGCCCGCTTCGGCCTCGACGTGCGGCTGGCGATCGGCCGCTGGTGGCTGCGGCAGATCGCGCCGATCGGCGACTACCGCCAGGCCTACCTCGACGCCTACCCGATCACCGAGCCCGATCCCAGAGCCGAGGCCGACGCCGGCCGCGCCGCTCACCCGGAGGTGTGGCAGTCGTACGCGGCGGCAGCCGGGCGCGCGCTCGACGGCGGCGCGCTGCTGGCCTGGCTGCGCGACACCTCGTCGCACCGCGCCTCCGACAACATCAGACTGGCGAGAGCCGTGGACGGCGCGGCGCTCGACGCCGCCGGCACGAGACTGCTGGCGTGGGCGGCGCGCGTCTTCGCCGAGCCGACCGAACAGGACGCGTGGGAGCCGCCGCGGATGGAGTACCGCTTCTCCGCCTCCGCGCCGACCGGCGCCGGCGAGAAGGTGCTGGCGGCCGAGGAGTACGTCGGCGGGCGACTCGACTGGTACGCGGTCGACGTCGACCCCGACGCGGAGACGCTCGACCCGCACGGCGAGAACCCGGCCGACCTGCCGGAGCCGGTCACCTTCACCGCGCTGCCGTCGCCGGTCGCCTTCGACGGGATGCCGAACGCGCGCTGGTGGGCCTTCGAGGACCGCCGCACCAACCTCGGCAGAGTCGATGCCGCCACGACCGACGTGGCGAAGCTGCTCTACCTCGAGTTCGCGCTCGTCTACTCCAACGACTGGTTCGTGCTGCCGTGCACGCTGCCGGCCGGGTCGGTCGCGACCGTGCGCGGGATGGCGGTCACGAACGTCTTCGGCGAGCGCACCTGGATCGAGCCGGCCGGCAGCGGCGCCGACGACGACTGGCAGCGCTGGTCGATGTTCACGCTCAACGTCAGAGGGATCGACGACGCTGCGGCGGACCGCTCGCTGCTGCTGCTCCCGACCGTCCCGAAGGCGCTCGAGAGCGAGCCGGTCGAGGAGGTCCTGCTCGTCCACGACGAGATGGCGAACATGGCGTGGGCGGTCGAGCAGACCGTCCCGCTGCCGGACGGGTCGAGCCGCCCCGGCGCCGAGGCGGGACTGGAGACGCGCGCCTGGATCGAGCGGCTGCGCGGCGGCCCCGTGGCGCCGCCGCCGTTCGAGACCGAGGCGAGATCGCGCTACGAGGCGATGACGCGGATCCCCGAGCAGTGGATCCCGCTGATGCCGGTGCACGTGCCCGGCAGCGACCGCTCGATCATGCTGCAGCGCTCGGCGCTGCCGCGCTTCATCGACGGCGACAGAGTCAGACCGACCGGGATCGTGCGGCCGCGCACGGCGCTGATGCGGCCGGGGCTCGAAGGCTTGAGAAGAGCGCCGTACTACCTCGCCGAGGAGGAGGTGCCGCGGGCCGGCGCGCGCGTCACGCAGTCGTGGCAGCGGACGCGCTGGCGCGACGGCTCGGTCTTCCTCTGGCTCGGCGCCCGCAAGGGCACCGGCCGGCTCTCCGGCGGCAGCGGCCTGGCGTTCGACCAGGCCGTCGACGTGCCGCCGGAGTGAGCGGCGTTCGCGGCGTTACGGCTTGCCGAGCAGCAGCGCGATGCCCTGGCCGCCGCCGATGCAGAGCGAGACGATCCCGTACTCGTGGCCCTCGCGCTCCATCTCCGCGATCGCCTTCGTCGTGATGACGGTGCCGGTCGCCGAGATCGGGTGGCCGAGGCCGACGGCGCCGCCGTTGGGGTTGACCTTGGCGGGGTCGAGGTCGAGCTCCTTCATCACCGCCAGCGCCTGCGCGGCGAACGCCTCGTTGAGCTCGAAGACGCCGATCTGGTCGAGCGTCACGCCGGTGCGGTCGAGCACCTTGCGGATCGCCGGGACCGGGCCGATGCCCATCACCTTCGGGTCGACGCCGCAGGAGGCGTAGCCGAGGATCCGCGCTCTCACGGTCGTGCCCAGCTCGGCGGCCTTGTCGGCGCTCAGCAGCACGGTCGCGGCGCCGGCGTCGTTCATGCCCGACGCGTTGCCGGCGGTGACGGTGCCGCCCTCGCGCTTGAAGACCGGCTTCAGCCGCGCCATCCCCTCCAGCGAGGCGTCGTCGCGGATGTGCTCGTCGACCTTGAACTCGACCTCGCCCTTGCGCGTCTTCAGCGTCACCGGGACGATCTCGCCCTCGAACTTGCCGGCGTCGCGCGCGGCCGCGGCGCGGCGGTGCGACTCGACCGCGAAGGCGTCCTGCTCCTCGCGCGTGATGCTGTGGCGCTCGGCGAGGTTCTCGGCCGTGACGCCCATCAGGATGTCGTTGAACGGGTCGGTCAGCGCGCCCGAGACCGGGTCGGTGACGGTCGTCTCGCCCATCCGCGCGCCCCAGCGGCCGCTCGGCAGCCAGTACGGGCCGCGGCTCATCGACTCGCAGCCGCCGGCCAGCGCCACGTCGACGTCGCCCGACTGGATCGCCTGCGTCGCCGAGACGATCGCCTGCACGCCGGTGCCGCAGAGGCGGTTGACGGTGAAGGCCGGCGTCTCCTGCGGCAGCCCCGCCTTCATGCCGACGACGCGCGCCATGTACATGTCTCTCGGCTCGGTGTGGATCACGTTGCCGAAGACGACGTGCTCGACCTGCTCGGGAGCGACCCCGGCGCGCTCCAGCGCGGCCCGCGAGGCGATCGCGCCCAGCTCGTTCGGCGGCACGTCCTTCAGCGACTTTCCGTAGCCGCCGACGGCGGTGCGCACGGCGGAAGCGATCACGACATCGGTCATCAGTGGGGTCTCCTCGGGGAAATCGACGCCCGTTGATGTTGGCGACCTAGCCGCGGAAGGCACGCCGGTAGGCCTGCGGGCTGGTGCCCAGCAGCGCTCTGAAGCGGTCGCGGAAGGTCGTCGCGGAGCCGAAGCCGACCTGCGCCGCGACCTGCTCGACCGGGTGGGAGGTGGTCTCCAGCAGGTGCTGCGCCTGCCGCAGGCGGCAGCGGTGCAGCCACTTCAGCGGCGTCGTTCCGGTCTGCGCGCGGAAGCGGCGGTTGAGCGTGCGCGTGCTCATCAACGCCTGCGCGGCGATCTGCTCCAGCGTCAGGTCGCGGTGGCAGTTCTGCTCGATCCAGCGCAGCAGCGGCGCCAGCGTCGCGCCGTCGGGGGCCGGCGGCGGGTGGACGATGAACTGCGCCTGGCCGCCGTCGCGCTCGGGCGCCATCACGGCGGTGCGGGCGGCGCCGGCGGCGACCGCGGCGCCGTGGTCGCGCCGCACGACGTGAATGCAGAGGTCGAGCCCGGCGGCCGCGCCGGCGGAGGTGAGGAACTGGCCGTTGTCGACGTAGAGGACGTTCGGGTCGACGTCGATCTCCGGGTGGCGGCGGGCCAGCTCGGCGGTGCCGAGCCAGTGCGTCGTCGCGCGGCAGCCGTCGAGCAGGCCGGTCGCCGCGAGCGTGAAGGCCCCGACGCAGATCGAGGCGATCCGCGTCCCTTGCGCGGCGGCGGCGCGCAGCGCGTCGAGCACGGCGGCGGGAACGGGCGCGAGCGGATCCTCCAGCCCCGGCAGCACGATCGTGTCGGCGCCGGCGAGCGCGTCGAGCCGGTGCGGCGCGCGCAGCGTGAACAGCCCTCTGCCCGCGGTCACCGTCGCTCTCGGGGAGCAGACGAGCGTGCGGTAGGCGGGCTGCCCGTCGAGCAGCGAGGTGCGGCCGAAGAGGTCGAGCGGCGTCGCCAGGTCGGAGGGGACGACGCCGTCGAGCGCCAGCACGGCGACGGTGTGCATCGCCACAACATACTTGGCGAGAACCCGTTGACATGTGGCATTCCTGCCACTTGTCCGCGCGCCGACGCGCCCATACGGTCACGGATCGATGACCAAGCTCCTGCTCTCCCTCCACGTGATCGTCGCGATCGTCGCCGTCGGCCCGGTGACGGTCGCCGCCAGCGTCTTCCCCCGCACCGCCCGCGAGGCGTTCGCGGCGCCCGCCGATCCGGCCCCGCGCGCCGCGCTGCGCACGCTCCACCGCATCACGCGCGTCTACGCGCTGCTCGCGCTGCTGGTGCCCACCTTCGGCTTCGCGACCGCCGCGGCGATGGGCGTGCTCGGCGACGTCTGGCTGAACGTCTCGATCGTCCTCACCGCGCTCGCCGGCGGCATCCTGCTCGGGCTCGTGCTGCCGTTGCAGGAGCGGACGCTGCGTGAGCTGGATGGCGGCGATCAGCCGCCCGACAGCGCCCGGCTCGCGATGACGGCCGGGCTCTTCAACATCCTCTGGGCGACCGTCACGGTGCTGATGATCGTGCGGCCGGGCTCGACGACCGGGGCGTGATCTCGCCGGTCTGCACCGCCCACAGCGCCGCGTAGCGGCCGTGGCGCTCCAGCAGCTCGTCATGCGTGCCGGCCTCCGCGACGCGCCCGCCGTCGAGCACGTGGATGCGGTCGGCGTGGCGGATCGTCGAGAGGCGGTGGGCGATCACGATCGTCGTGCGCTCGCGGCTGACGCGCAGCAGCGAGCGCTGGATCGCCGCCTCGGTCTCGTTGTCGACCGCGGAGGTCGCCTCGTCGAGCACGAGGATCGCCGGGTCGCGCACGAGCGCGCGGGCGATCGTGAGGCGCTGGCGCTGCCCGCCGGAGAGCCGCACGCCGCGCTCGCCGACCGGCGTGTCGTAGCCGTGCGGCAGCGCCGCGACGAACTCGTGCGCCTCTGCCATTTCGGCGGCGACGCGCAGCTGCTCGTCGCTGGCGTCGGGGGCGCCGTAGCGGAGGTTGTCGGCGACCGAGCCGTCGAACAGGAAGGTGTCCTGGCCGACGTAGCCGATCTCGCCGCGCAGCGAGTCGAAGGTCAGCTCGCCGACCGGCTCGCCGTCGATCGTGACCGCGCCGCCGTCGGCGTCGTAGAGCCGCAGCAGCAGCTTCACGACGGTCGACTTGCCGGCGCCCGTCGGGCCGACGATCGCGTGCGTCTCGCCGGCGCGCACGTCGAGGTCGAGGCCGTCGAGGACGCGCGTGCGGACCGAGCCGTCGCCGTCGCGGTAGACGAATCTGACGGCGTCGAAGACGACCGCGCGGCCGCTGGCGCCGGCGGCGCGCGGCGGCAGCTCGCGTGCGCCGGGCCGCACCGCTATCGGCGCGTCGATCAGGTCGAGGATCCGCCGCAGCGACGCCGTCCCGCGCTGGTAGAGGTCGAGCGTCTCGCCGAGCGCCGTCAGCGGCCACAGCAGCCGCTGCGTCATGAAGACGAGGACTGAGTACATGCCGATCTCGAGCGTGCCGTTGAAGGTCAGGTGGCCGCCGACGACGAGCGTGACCATGAAGCCGATCAGGATCGCGATCCGGATCACCGGCACGAACGCGGCGCTGAGCGTGATCGCCTCGTAGTTGGCGGCGGCGTAGGCGCGCGAGGTCTCGGCGACCCGCCGCGATTCCCGCTTCTCGGCGCCGAACGCCTTGATCGTCGCGATCCCGCCGAGGTTGCCGCCGATCAGCCCGCCGAGCCGGCCGGCCTGCTCGCGCACGTTCGCGTAGCGCGGCTCCAGCCGTCTCTGGAACAGCAGCGAGCCGCCGACGATCACCGGGATCGGCAGGAAGGCGAGCACCGCCAGCAGCGGCGAGATGACGAAGAAGACGACGCCGACCCCGACGACGCTCGTCGCCGTCTGGATGATCTGCAGCGCGCCGACGTCGAGGAACCGCTCGAGCTGGTTGACGTCGTCGTTGAGGACCGTCAGCAGTCTGCCGGCCTCGCGGTCCTCGAACCACGCCAGCTCCAGCTCCTGCACGTGGCCGTAGGCGTCCATCCGCAGGTCGTGCTGCAGCTCCTGCGAGAGCGTTCGCCATGCCCGTTGCGCGAGGTACTCGGTCAGCGATTCGAGCAGCCACACGACGGCGGTCGCGCCCGCAAGCGCGAGCAGCTGCCCTTCGCGGTCCTCGATCCCCGTCCACTGCCCGACGAAGCTGTCGCCCTCGCGCACGACGACGTCGATCGCGACGCCGATCAGCAGCTCCGGCAGGATGTCGAAGATCTGGTTGAGGACCGCCCAGGTCGTGCCCATCACGACGCGGCCGCGGTAGCGCGGCGCACGTCGCCAGAGGCGCTTGAGCGGGTTGACGGCGGCGTCGGGCACGACGGCCAAGGGTAGGCGGTCGCGCCCGCTTCCGGAGTTCCGCACGTCCGCGCCCCGCGCCGCCCCGGCGCGCGTCCTGCGCCTCAGCGCGCGGCGACGGCGCTGCGCGTCTGCCCGGCGATCAGCTCGGTCAGCCGCGGCCAGGCGCCGACGGGCAGGTCGTGGCCCATGCCGGCGATCGTGACCTGACGGGCGCCGGGGATCGCGGCGGCGGTCGCGTCGCCGCCGGTCGGCGCGACCATCCGGTCGCGATCGCCGTGCACGACGAGCGTCGGCGCCGCGATCGTGCGCAGCTCGCGCGTGCGGTCGCCGGACTTGATGATCGCTGCGAGCTGGCGCCCGACGCCGGCCGGGTCGTGGCCGCGGTCCCAGGCGGTGCCGGCGAGCGCGCGCACCTCGGCCTCGTCGAAGGGGAAGCCGTGCGAGCCGATGTGGCGCCACAGCACGACCGCTCGCTCGATCGACTCCGTCCGCTCCTTCGACGGCTTGCCGAGCATCAGCCGCCAGGTCGACAGTGCCGGGCGGCCGATTCTGCGCGCCCCGGTCGTGGACATGATCGAGGTCAGCGACCGCACCCGCCGCGGGTGCCGGGCGGCGAGCGTCTGCCCGATCATCCCGCCCATCGATCTGCCGGCGACGTGGACGCTCTCCAGCTCCAGCGCGTCGAGCAGGCCGGCGGTGTCGCGCGCCATGTCGGCGAGCGTGTACTGGCCGGGCGCGAAGCGGCGCGTCAGCAGCTGCTGCGGCTTCGGCGGCGGGACGGCCGCGCGCGTCGAGCGGCCGACGTCGCGATTGTCGAAGCGGATCACGTGCAGGCCCTGCGCGGCGAGCTGCTCGCACAGCGCGGTCGGCCACGCGATCAGCTGCTGACCGAGACCGGAGATCAGCAGCAGCGGCGTGCCGTCCGGGTCGCCGAACGCCTGTGCGCAGAGCGTGATCCCGTTGCCGGCGTCGAGCAGTCGCTCATCTTCCATCGTGCTGCCTCCGTCGGTCGTCGTCGTGCCGCTCATGCCGGTGCCACCGTGATCGTGACGCGCTCGCGCACCGCTCGCGCCGGCAGCGCGCGCGGCTCTCGCCGCCGCACGCGCGCGAGCCCGCCGTCGGCGGGGGCGTAGGCGACGCCGCGGAACTTCAGCCGCTCCGGCGGCGCGGTCGTCGGCTCCAGCGTCCACATCCGCAGCAGCGTGCGCAGCACGACGTCCATCTCCATGTGCGCGAAGGTCGCGCCGATGCAGCGCCGGATGCCGCCGCCGAAGGGGATCCAGGCGTACGTCTCGGGCGCTCTGCCGAGGAACCGCTCGGGCGAGAATCTGAGCGCGTCGGGGAAGAGCCGCTCGTCGTAGTGGGTCAGCGCGCCGCCGAGCGCGATCCGCGTGCCGGGCGGCAGCACATAGCCGCCCAGCTCGAACGGCCGCTTGACGATCCGGATCGAGAACATGATCACGGGGCGCAGCCGCTGCACCTCGCGGATCGTCGCGTCGCGGTAGTCGCGCCCGCCGGCGTCGGCCTCGGCGACGAGCCGCGCGAGCACGCCGGGGTGGCGCCGCAGCCGCTCGACCGTCCAGGCGAGCGTCGCCGCGGTCGTCTCGTGGCCGGCCGCGAGCATCGTCATCAGCTGGTCGCGGATCTCCTCGTTGCGCATCCGCGAGCCGTCGTCGTGTCTGGCCTGCACCATCAGCGCGAGCACGTCGGGGCGCCGCTCCAGCTCAGGGTCGTGCTTCGCCTCGTCGATCAGGTCGTCGCAGAGCGCGTCGAACTCGGCCCGCATGCGGCGGAAGCGGCCCCATGGGCTGAGCGGGCCGAGGTCGTGGTGGAGGATCGGCACCGGCGTCAGCGCCGAGCCCAGCTCGGTCATGCGCGGGACCAGCTCCTCCAGCCGTTGGAGCACCTCGTCGTGGGCGCCGAAGACGGCGACGAGGATCGCGCGCAGCGTGATCCGCATCGTCGAGGGGGCGACGGGGAACTCCTCGCCCTCGCGCCACTGCGCCAGCTCGTCGGTCGCGATCCGCTCGATCGTCGACTCGTACGCTCTCATCCGCTCGCCGTGGAACGGCGGCAGCAGCAGCTTGCGCTGGCGCAGGTGGATCTGCTCGTCGATCACCAGCAGCGAGTTGATCCCGAGCACCGGGCCGAGCGCGCTGCCCTCGCCGGAGTAGAGCGTTCTCGGCGAGGCGGTGAAGGTGCGCTTGATCAGCTCCGGATCGCCGACCGCGACGATGTTGCCGAAGCGGTGGACTCTGACCGTGAAGATGTCGCCGTAGCGGCGCTGGGCGCGGCGCAGAAAGGGCCGCAGGCGCGTCACCGTCGCGACGTCCTGCAGCGCGCGCGGCATCCGCGGACCGGGTGGCAGCCCCTCGATCGGTGCGTCCGTCCTGCTCGTCGCCTCGGCCGTCTCACCCATCGCGAACTCCCCTCTGCGCAGTCGCGGCACGGCGCGCTCGGTACGCCGCAGTACCGTCACGGTACCCGCTCGTACCGGGGATGTCCAGCGGGCCCTGCGCGCACGCGCGTATCGGCAGCGCCGTGCGATCCCGCAACTGGCGCGCGGACATCCGCGACGGCTGGCCGTCTGCCATCGTGAGCGCCGATGCTCGCCTCTCGCTTCATCGCGCGCGCGGTGCTCGCGTGCGCCGTCACGCTCCTGCTCGCGCTCGCCGCGCCGGCGTTGGCAGCGGCGGCCGCGCCGATCGCTGGCGCGGGCGAACCGGCGTTGGCGACGGCCGCCGCGCCGAACGCTGGCGCGCCGACCGCCGCCGCGCGTGGCG
>NZ_JAWSTH010000137.1:0-14848 GCF_033542075.1 Conexibacter stalactiti | reverse complement strand
GCTGCGTGCCGGCCGGCGGCGTCGTCCCACCCGGCGGCCGCCCCGTGTCGGGCGGCCGCGTGCCGCCGGGCGGCGGCGTGTCGCCCGGCAGCGGCGCGCCGGTCGCGGGATCGACCGCGCCGACGGTCACCGTCAGCGTCCGCGTGTCGCTCGCGCTGCCCGACGGCGCGAGCGGCGCGCGGGTCGTGAACGTCAGCTGGTAGCGACCCTCGGCGGAGAAGGCCCAGTTGCCGTGCGCGTGCGTGCCAGCCGGCACCTGCACCGTGTCGGGCAGGCCGTCGCCGCTGTCGAACAGCTTCGTCACACCGCCGAAGGAGCCGGCGGTGAAGAGCGCGAAGCGCCCCGGCCCCGTGACGGCGTCGAGCGACCACGAGAGCGGTCCGGTCAGCTGCGCCGCGGCGATCTCCTCGCTGTTCCAGCCGGGCCACAACACGCCCTGGCGCTGCACCTGCGGCAGCAGCCACAGCGGCGCGCCCGGCGCGCCGAGGAAGGCGAACGCGGCGGCGCTCGGGACGGTCGTCCTCGCCGCCGGGCGCACGTGGAAGACGACCTCCGACGACTCGCGCCAGACGACGGCGCCGGAGCCCGCCGTCCCGTCCTTCACCTGCGCGCGCAGCACGCCGCCGACGAAGCGGGCGCCGTAGTCGACGTGGCCGTCCTGCAGGACGGTCGGCGCGGCAGCGGGCGCTGTGCCCACCGTCGCCGTCGCCGTGGCCGCCGTCGTCATCGCCGTCGCGAGCAGGATCGCCACGGCCCTCCCGCCTCGTCTCGCGTGCATGGCGGGCAACCTACAGCAAGATGAGACTAAGTCCTATTCTGATCAGGCGCTCGTCCAATGGGTGACCAGCGGCGGCGTCGCCGGGTCGGTGAGCGCGCGGACGGCGTCGAGGCGGGCCTGGTCGCGCGTCGTGAAGCGCGCGTGCTGGCGCAGGTGCTCGTCCCACGAGCCGACGACGAACTGCTCCAGCACGCGCTCCGGCGCGGCGGCGTCGCGCCAGATCCGCCACGAGATCGCGCCGGTGCGCCGCCGCGCCCGGCGCACGCCGGCGAGCGCGGCCAGCAGCGCGTCGGCCTGCCCGGCGGCGGCGCGGTACTCGACGGTGACCAGCACCGGTCCGGCCGCGGCGCGGCCCGCGGCGTCAGCACCGGCGAGGCTCGGGAGCGGCCAGTCGCAGGCGGGCGTCAGCTCGGCGGCCTCGATCCGCGGGAACGGGGCGCGCAGGGCGACGAGCGGGCCGGCGGCGAGCGCGACCGCGGCGACGAGCAGCACGGCGTCGACACCGCTCGCGGCGGCGGCGATCCCCACCAGCGCGCTGCCGATCGCCATCCCGCCCTGGAAGACGACGAGGTAGACGGCCATCCCGCGTGCCTTCGCCCACGCCGGCAGCATCGTCTGGAAGCCCGAGCTGAGCGTCGCCAGCACGGCGATCCAGCCGACCCCCGCCAGCACCAGCGCGGCGGCGACCGCCGCGGTCGAGTCGACGGTCGCCATCACCAGCGCGGTGACCGCCACGGCGAGCGACCCGGCCGCGAGGATCCAGTCGGCCGAGAGGCGCGCCCGCAGCCGCGGCAGCAGCGTCGCGCCGCCGACCGCGCCGGCGCCGACGCAGCCGAGCAGCAGGCCGTAGCCGCCCGACCCGAGCCCCAGACCGTCGTCGGCGACCGCCGGCAGCAGCGCCCAGATCGCGCTCGCGAAGAGGACGAACAGCGCCGCGCGCAGCAGCACCGTGCGCAGCGCGGGACTGGCGACGACGTAGCGGCCGCTCGCCCGCATCGCCTCGCGGATCGACTCGCGCGGGAGGGGCGCGTGGGGCGTGCCCGCGCCGGCCACCACCCCACGCCGCTCCTTCCAGCGCCAGACGACGACGATCACGACCAGGAAGGTCGCGGCGTTGACGAGGAAGACGACGCTCGGCTGCGTCGCGGCGACGAGCAGGCCGCCGAGCGCCGGGCCGACCGCGCGCGCGAGGTTCATGTTCACGGCGCCGAGCGCGATCGCCCGCGGCCGCTCCGCCTCGCTCACCAGCTCCGGCTGCAGCGTCTGCCACGTCGGCGAGGTCCACGCCTGGCCCGCGCCGACGAGGAAGATCGCCGCCAGCAGGATCCACGGCGTCACCAGCCCCGCGAGCGCGAGCAGGCCGAGCGCGAGCGCCGCCAGCAGCATGAACAGCTCCGAGCCGAGCAGCAGGCGCCGCCGGTCGACGAGGTCGCCGACCGCGCCGGCCGGGATCGCCAGCAGCAGCACCGGCAGCGACGCCGCGGTCTGGATGAACGCGAGGTACGCCGCGGAGGAGGTCAGCGACAGCATCAGCCACTGCGCGCCGACCGTCTGCATCCAGCCGCCGACGTTGCTGGCGAACTGGGCGCTCCACATCGCGCGGAAGACCGGGTGCCGCAGCGGCGCCCACGCCGACTCCGGCGGTCCCGCTCTGCTCGTCGTCGTCATGAGGCCGAGCGTACGAGCGCCGCGCGCGCCGTTGCAGGTGGTCGCGCACGACCTCCGGGTCGGGTTCTCCCTACCTCGCGCCGCCAGCGGGGCTGCAATCCTGAAGCCGTGCCGCTCTCCGTCCTGCTCGTCGACGACGACGTCCACTTCCGCCGCCTGGCGGCGGTGATGCTGCGCGACGGCGATGCGATCGTGGCCGGCGAGGCGGCCGACTGCGCGACCGGGCTCCACGCGGCGCGCACGCTGAGACCGCAGGCGGCGATCGTCGACGTCAACCTGCCCGACGGGAGCGGCACCGAGCTGGCCGCCGGGATCGCCGAGCTGCCGAACCGTCCGCGCGTCGCGCTCGTCTCCTCCGACGCCGACGCCGTAACCTCCGCCGAGGCGCTGCGGCTCGGCGCCGTCGGCTTCTGGCCGAAGTCGGAGCTGGCCGACGGGATCGCCGAGCTGCTGCGCGACGGCGACAGCGAGCCGCGATGAGCGAGCCGCTGCGGGTCGTGATCGGCGAAGACGACGTGCTGCTGCGCGAAGGGATCGCGCGGCTGCTGATCGAGGCCGGCCACGAGGTCGTCGCGCAGGCCGGCGACGCCGACGACTTCCTGCGCAAGGCGCTCGCGCACCGCCCCGACGTCACGGTCGTCGACGTGCAGATGCCGCCGCGCAAGGACGACGACGGCCTCGTCGCGGCGCTGGCGCTGCGGCGCGAGCGGCCCGAGACCGGCGTGCTCGTGCTGTCGCAGTTCTACGAGGAGAGCTACGCGCTCGACCTGATCGGCGACCGCGCCGAGGGCGTCGGCTACCTGCTGAAGGAGCGGATCGGCGACGTCGCCGCGTTCGTCGCGGCGGTCGAGCGCGTCGCCGCGGGCGGCAGCGCGCTCGACCCGGAGGTCGTCGGCCGTATGCTCGGCCGGCGCCGCGCCGACGGGCCGCTCGACGCGCTCTCCGCACGCGAGCGCGAGGTGCTCGCCGCGATGGCCGAGGGCCTCTCCAACCGCGGCATCGCCGAGGCGCTCGTGATCTCGCAGGCCGGCGTCGAGAAGCACGTCACGAGCATCTTCGGAAAGCTCGGCCTCGGCGCGACGCCGACCGAGCACCGCCGCGTCCTCGCGGTGCTGCAGTTCGTGCGCGACGCGCGCCGCTGAGCGCGCGACTACGCGTCGTCGGCCGGAGGGATCGGCAGCGTCGCGACGATCGCGGTCGGCCCACCGGGCGGGCTGTCGATCCGCAGCTCGCCGTCGACCGCCTTGACGCGGTCGTCCATGCCGAGCAGGCCGGGGCCGCCCGCGAGCGCGCCGCCGACGCCGTCGTCGCCGACCTCGACGCGCAGCCGCCCGTCGCGCACGTCGGCGTTGACCCATGCCCGCGTCGCCTGCGCGTGCTTGGCCGCGTTCGTCAGCGCCTCGGCGACGACGAAGTAGGCGGTCGCCTCGACGATCGGCGGGAAGCGCCGTCCGACGATCTCCAGCCGCACCGGGATCGGCATCCGCGACGCGACCGCGTCGACGCCCGCTTCGAGCCCGCCGCGCAGCAGGATCGCGGGCAGGATGCCGTGCGCGAGCTCGCGCAGCTCGTTGGTCGCCGCCTGCGCGTGCGAGATCGCGTCGGCGAGCAGCTCGGCGCGCGCCTGCTCGTCCTGCCCGGGCCGCTGCGCCAGCTTCAGCGTCAGGATCGTGTGGACGAGCCGCTGCTGGGCGCCGTCGTGGAGGTCGCGCACGAGGCGGCGGCGCTCGCTGTAGGTCGCCTCGACGACGCGCACGCGCGACTGGCGCACCTCCTCCAGGCGGATCCGCTCGGCCTCGGCCGCGCGCAGCTCCGCCTCCAGCAGCAGCCGCTGCTCGGCCTCGTTCGCCCGCATCCGCGCGCGGTCGGCGATCACGCTGCCGACGCACGCGGTCAGCAGCAGCACGAGGATCGCGACGATGTCGCTGCCGTCGGTGACGTGGAACGACCCCGTCGGCTGCGTGTGGAAGAACAGCAGCGCGAGCGCGCTCGCGAATGAGGTCGCGAGCCCCAGCCAGAGGCCCCAGTAGGTCGCGATCAGCAGCACGCCGAGCACGTACAGCACGCCGCTGGAGACGCCCGGATCGGCCTCCGACAACGGGTACAGCAGCGCCGTCACCGACGCGACCACGAACGCGGCCGCCGCGATCCCGACGGCGGTCGAGTCCTGCCGCCGCGCGGCCGGTTTGGGAGTGGACGCAGCTGGCATGAAGGCCGGGCCATCGTAGCCGCCGCGGCGCGAGGTAGGGATTGCCCTACCCGGCTGTCGGGTGAACCGACGCGGCTGTCAGGCGGGCCCTCATGTTCGCGCGGCCGGCGCCGAACGAGACTGCTGCCAACAGCTCGATCACCCCGATGCAAGGAGCCGCAACCGTGTCCGTCTCAGCTGCCGCACCCACCGTCGTCCTCGTCCACGGCGCCTTCGCCGACGCCTCCAGCTGGTCGGGCGTCCACGCGGCGCTGAAGGCCGACGGCGTGACGGTCCTGGCGCCGCCGAACCCGCTGCGCGGACTCGCCTACGACGCCGCCTACCTGGCGTCGTTCGTCGCGCAGATCGACGGACCGGTCGTGCTCGTCGGTCATTCCTACGGCGGCGCCGTGATCACCGTCGCGGGCACCGCCGACAACGTCGTCGGGCTCGTCTACGTCGCCGCCTACGCGCTGGAAGAAGGCGAGAGCCTCGGCCAGCTGCAGGGCCGCTTCCCCGACTCGAAGCTTGCCGCCAACCTCAGCTTCGCGCCGTACCCGATCGCCGGCGCCGACGACGGCACCGACGTCTCGATCGCGCGCGACGCCTTCCCGGCCGTCTTCGCCGCCGACGTGCCGGCCACGACGACGGAGTTCCTCGCGAGCGCGCAGCGGCCGCTCGCCGCCGCCGCGTTCGAGGAGCCGGCCGCCGCCGCGGCGTGGAAGACGACGCCGGCGTGGGGCCTCGTCGCGGCCGCCGACCAGGCGATCAACCCCGACGTCGAGCGCTTCGGCTACGAGCGCGCCGGCATGACGACGATCGAGGTCGAGGGCGCCTCGCACGCCGTCGCGCTGTCGCAGCCCGACGTCGTCGCCGGCCTGATCCGCCAGGCGCTCGCCGTCGCGGCGCCGGCGGTCGTGCTCGAGCCGGCCGCGCAGGCGTTCGCCGAGGCGACCGCCAACCCGCCGTTCCTGGCCGACCTCGGCCCCGTCGAGGGCCGCAAGGTCGTCGACGAGACGCAGGCCGGCGAGATCTTCAAGCCGGCCGTCGACGACGAGTGGATCACCGTCCCCGGCGGCCCGACCGGCGAGGTCCGCGTGCGGATCGTCAAGCCGCAGGGCGCGACCGGCACGCTGCCGACGATCCTCTACGTACACGGCGCCGGCTGGGTCTTCGGCAACGCCAGCACGCACGACCGGCTCGTGCGCGAGCTGGCCGTCGGCACCGGCGCCGCGATCGTCTTCCCCGAGTACGACCTCTCGCCCGAGGCGCGCTACCCGGTCGCGATCGAGCAGAGCTACGCCGCCGCGCAGTGGATCGTCGCCGACGGCGCCTCCAAGGGCCTCGACGCGACGCGGCTGGCGGTCGCCGGCGACTCGGTCGGCGGCAACATGGCGGCGGCGCTCGCGATCATGGCCAAGCAGCGCGGCGACGTGAGCTTCCGCGCGCAGGCGCTCTTCTACCCCGTCACCGACGCCAGCTTCGACACCGCCAGCTACCACCAGTTCGCCGAGGGCTACTGGCTGCGCCGCGACGCGATGGAGTGGTTCTGGGACCAGTACACGACCGATCCCGCCGAGCGCGCGCAGATCACCGCCAGCCCGCTCCGCGCGACCGCCGAGGACCTCGCCGGCCTGCCGAAGGCGCTCGTCATCAACGGCGAGGCCGACGTGCTGCGAGACGAGGGCGAGGCGTACGCGCGGCACCTGCGCGCGGCCGGCGTCGACGTGACCGCGACCCGCTACGGCGGCGCGATCCACGACTTCATGATGGTCAACGCCCTGCGCGAGACCAACGCCGCCGACGCGGCGATCGCGCAGGCCGTCGGCTTCCTCACGTCCGCACTCGAGCAGTAGGAGAGACGGCCATGACGACGCACACGCTCAGCAGCGACCACCACCCGACGCTGCGGCATGCCGAACGCGAGGCGATCGGCGCCGAGCTGCAGGGGATCCTCGTGGTCCTCACCGATCTGGCGCTGATCGGCAAGCACGCCCACTGGAACGTGCAGGGACCGGAGTTCCGCTCGCTGCACCTCTTCCTCGACGAGATGATCGACGCCTGGCGCGAGGCGGCCGACGCCGTCGCCGAGCGCGCCGTCGCGCTCGGCCACGCGCCCGACGGCCGCATCGCGACGATCGCCGCGCGCACCGAGCTGCCGCAGCTCGACGCCGGCCCGCAGCTCGACCGCGAGCTGGTGCTCGCGCTGACGCGGATCCTGACCGAGGCGATCAGCGCGATCCGCCTGCGGATGGATCCGCTGGAGGCGATCGACACCGTCACCGCCGACCTGCTGCACGGGATCGTCGCCAAGCTCGAAGAGCAGGCGTGGATGATCCGCGTGCAGGCGGCCTGAGGATGTGGAGCGGCGGCCGCGACAGGCGGCCGCCGCGGACCGTCACCGCTTGACGGTGGCGCGCTTCACGGCGCTTCTGGAGCGATTGCCGGCAGCGTCTCTCACGGTGACCTCGACGCGGATGCTGCCGACGCTCAGCGCTCTGCGACCGACTCTGCCGGCGACGACGACCGTCACTCTGCCGGCTCTGACCGCTCTCGTGAGCGTGCCGTACGACGTGCTGACGGTGCAGCGTCTGCCTCTTCTCGCTCTCAGCGCGCAGGCCTTGCCCTTGCGGCGGCCGGGCCGCTCGCGCACGATTCTGATCGTCGCGGTGCCGGCCTCGGAGACGGTGAACGTGATCGTGAGGCGGCGTCTTCTCTTCGAGGCGACCGCCACTCTCGTCACCAGCGGCTTGGTGATGTCTCTCAGCGGCGGGGTCGGCGTCGCCGGCCCGGGGCTGCCCGGACCGCCCGGGGCAGGGCCGCCCGGACCGGCCGGCTCGTCCCGCCCGGGCGCGGGATCGAGCGGCGTCCCCCACGCGCGGCCGACCGCGATCCCGCTCACGCCCGCGGGCGCCGCGCCGAGGAAGACCGCGCCCGCCGTCGCGAGGTCGAGCCGGTAGAGGCCGTTGACGCCGCCGACCGGGAGGAGCGCGACGCCGCTCCCGCTCGCGGCGCTGTTGGAGGTCGTCACCTGGACGTCGGACGGGAGGTCGAGGCTCGCGCGCGCGCCGAAGTCGAGCGGCGCCCCTCTGAGCGTCACCGTGCGCCCGTCGATCAGCGTGCCGGCGTTGGGCGGCCCCTGGAGGTAGAGCTTGTTCGCGGTCGGCTCGAGCGCGTACAGCGTCGTCGCCGTCGCGCCGCCGAAGGCGTTCGTGAAGGCGGCCGCGGTGACGCCGGTCGCGCCGGCGTCAAGGCCGCTGTGCGGTCTGTCGGGGTTGGTGCCGGCGATCGGGTCAGCAAAGCCGAGGTTGCCGTCGAACGGCGTGCCGGGTGCGTTGATGTTGACGCGGAAGCTCAGTCCGCCGTCGGCGACGACGCGGACCTGCTCTCTGGTCGGGTCGGCATCGATCGCCCAGCCGCTCGCGAGCGGCGGGAAGTCGACCGCGGCGCTGGCCACGTCGACGAACGCGATCTGTCTCGCCGCGCCGACGGCTCTCGTGACGCCGGTCTGCGCGTCGACGAGGTAGAGCGTGGCGGTGTTCGCGGTCGCGTTCACGCCGAGCCCGTACAGCTGCCCGGTGCGCGGGCGCCAGGTGAGCGCCGCCATCGCCTCACCAGGCTCCAGCCCGATCAGCTCGGCGTAGGTCGCGCTGCCCGGCGTCGCCGACTGGAAGCGCGCGAGGTTGCCGCCGGAGAGCGCGAGGACCGGGTAGCCGGCGTCGGCCGCGCGCCGCTGCAGCGCGAGACCCTGGATCGCGGTGGCGCCGTTGCCGATCGGGCCGATCGCCGTCGCCGCGCCGCTGGCGAGGTCGATCGTGTAGAGGCCGGTCACCCCTCTAACGGTCAGCACCGCGAAGCCGGCGCCGCCCGCCGCGCCGGTCTCGACCGAGGGATCGATGTCGAAGCCGCTCACCTCGCCGAAGTCGAGCGGTCTGCCGCCGAGCGTGACGGTCTTCTGCTGGGTCTGCGTGCCGACGTTCGGCGGCAGCTGGATCGCGAGCTGGTCGAGCCCGGCCTCGAGCGTGTAGAGCGCCGTCGTCGGCGCGTCGGGACGGCTGCTGGTGTAGGCGGCGCCGCTGATGCTCGCTCTGTAGCCGTCGGGGTTGTCGCCGGTGACGGCGGTGTTGCCGTCGACCGCTCTCCCGTCGGTGGGGTTGACGCGGAAGTTGACGCCCAGGGTCGTCACGCGCACGCGGTCGGCGGCCGGGTTGACGTCGAAGCCGTAGCCGACCGTCCCGGGGTCGGGCAGGTCGATTGGGTTCATGCCGTCGGTGAAGGCGATCTGGCCGGGCGTGCCGACCGCGCCGGCGACACCGGTCTCGGGGCTGAGCGCGTAGAGCGTCGCGGTGTTGGCGGTGGAGTTGACGCCGAAGGCGTAGAGCAGGCCGTTCTGCGGGCGCACGTCGATGCCGACGAGCGTCTCGCCGGCGTTGACGCCCGTGATCGCCGTCGCCGTCGTGGTTCTCGGCGCGGCCGGGTCGAACGCGAGCAGGTTGCTGCCGGAGAGCGCGTAGGCGCGCTCGGCGGGGCCGGCGGCCGAGGCGCTCGGCGCCAGCAGCACGGACAGCAGGACGACGGCGGCGGCGGGTGCTCCGATGCGGAGCCGGCGACGAGCGATCATGCGCGGCACTCTAAACGCCACTTCCCGGTTCGTGAAGCAGCCGTTTGCGAGTGCGCTCGCGCCGAGAGCGATGAGTTTCCGCCGGCCGCGCCGTCTGAGGGGCATGAGCGATCAGACGCAGGTCCCCACCACCGTCACGAACATCGGCGTCGCGATGTTCACCGTCACCGACCAGGACGCGGCGCTCGCGTTCTACACCGAGAAGCTCGGCTTCGAACTGCGCGGCGACGTCCGCTTCGGCCCGAACAACGAGAACCGCTGGCTGGAGGTGGCGCCGCCCGGCTCCAAGGCCCGGCTCGCGCTCAACCCGCCGATGAACTCGCAGCCCGGCGGCGGCGCGATCGGCGTCGAGACGCGCGACGTGATCGGCGAGCACCGCCGCCTCAGCGCGATCGGCGGGATCGACCTCGATCCCGAGCCGCAGGGCAACGTGCCCGGCGCGCCGCTGCTGTTCATGCTGCGCGACCCCGACGGCAACCACATCGCCGTCGTCGAGGAGCCGAGCGCGTAGGAGGTTCCCCGGGGTGATGTCAGGGGCGGGGCGGGGATCTCCCCGCTGACCGCCCCGCACCGCTGCTGGGACCGTCGAGTCACCCGATCTTGGAGGCTCGACATGACCCCCAGCACCGCCCCGATCCGCTCACTCCCTCACCGCAGCCGCGCCCGCACGCTCGCGCTCGCCGCGTGCGGGGCTGCCGCGCTCGCCCCCGCCGTCGGCGCGCTCGCCGCGCCCGCCGCGCAGGCCGACTCGCTCGTCTTCGTGAAGGAGTCGAACGTCTGGCTCGCCAACCCCGACGGCAGCGGTCAATACCAGGTGACGACGGACGGCACGGCCGACAACCCGTACCAGTCCCCCTCGCAGGCCGACGACGGCACGATCGTCGCGGTGCGCGCCAAGCCGAACCTCGGCCCGCTGATCCGGATGCGGCAGAACGGCTCGGTCATCAACGAGATACCGGCCAAGGTGATGCAGTACGGCCCGTTTGATCCTGCGATCTCTCCCGACGGCCGGCGGGTCGCCTACGTCGAGGTCTACACCAACACGCACGAGACCTCCAGCGCGACGTGGATCACGAACGTCGACGGGCCCACCGCGCCGAGCGTCTACGGCAGCCCCGGCCCCGGCACAGGCGCTCCGTCGTGGATCGACAGCGACCGCATCTTCGTCGGCACCTACACGCGCGCGCTGACGATGGTGCCGGGGCAGGAGGAGGTGGACTGGTGGTACGACTGGGACCACGAGCCACTGCTCGGCAGCAGCGAGGACCTCGACGACGGCGAGGTCGCCGCCAACGGCACCGTCGCGTTCGTGCGCGGCGATCGTGACGGCAACACGATCCAGCTCTACAGATCGAATGGGCTCGGCAGCGCGCCGACGCCGACCTGCACGCTCTCCAACCCCTCCCCCGGTCCGCTCGGCGCGCGCTTCGTCGATCCGACCTTCTCGCCGAGCGGCGACGCGATCGCCTGGCAGGAGGGCGACGGCATCTGGACGACGACGCTGCCGGCGACCGGCTGCGCCGGGGCGCCGAGACTGACGATCCCGGGCGCCTCGGCGCCCGACTGGGGGCCGGCGGCGATCAACCCCGGGCCGCGCGAGACGAAGCCGCCGACCGGCGGCGGGCAGACGCCGGTCGTGCCGACGCCGACGGTCCCGAAGCCGGCGCCGAAGCCCGTGCCGGACACGCCGGTCAGACCGGTCATCAGAAGAGCGGCGGGCGGCTGCTCTGCGTTGAGAACCGCCGCCAAGCGCGACGCGTGCACGTTGAACGCGGCGCTGAAGCGCTGCGCGAGCGGCCCGAAGAAGCGCCGCGCCGCCTGCGTCGCGAGCGCCAGACGCGCGGCCGCGCTGAAGGCGTGCGCGCGCAAGAGCGGCAAGACCGCCCGCGCCCGCTGCGTCGCGCGCGTGAAGAAGACGGGGCGTTAGGAGGCTCAGCCCACAGGCTCGCCGTCGGCGGCGCGCTGGAGCGCCGCCACGTCGAGCTTGCCCATCTTCAGCATCGCTCTCATCGCGCGCTCGGCACGGCTCTTGTCGGGGTCGGCGAAGAGCGCGTCCATGCCGCCCGGGACGACCTGCCAGGAGAGGCCGTAGCGGTCGGTCAGCCAGCCGCACTGGCCCGCTCTGCCGCCGTCGGTCAGCCGCTCCCAGTAGTAGTCGATCTCGGCCTGGTCGGCGCAGTCGATCTCGAACGAGACGGCCTCGTCGAAGGTGAACTGCGGCCCGCCGTTTATGCCGACGAAGCGCTGGCCGTCCAGCTCCCATTCGACCGTCATCACCGTCCCGGCCTCGCCCGGGGTGCCCTCTGGGTAGTGGGTGACATTGACGATGCGGCCGCTTCTGAAGACGTCGATGTAGAAGGCGGCGGCCTCCTCGGCCTGCTTGTCGAACCACAGGTTGGGGGTGATCTTCGGCATGGCTGGCTCCTCTCGGGACGGGTCCTCGAGGAGTTGAGACGGCCGCGGCGGCCGGATCTCATCGGTCAGCCGCGTGCGGCCGCGCCAGGGGCCTCCCCGTAGATCGCGCTGTGCCAGATCACGTGCAGTGCCGCGGCGACGCGCTCGACGTCGCCGTCCGGCGTGCGGCCGAAGTGCTGCAGCAGGTAGCGCTCGTTCATCCACACGAGCGCGCTGGCGACCTCGCGCGGATCGGCGACGCCGCTGCGCCCCGCCGCGACTTCGCGCTCGATCGTGCGCGCGACGCCGTCGGTGATCCGCTCGCCGAGCGCCATGTAGGTGTCGTGCAGGTCGGGGTCCTGCGCGGCGCCGTCGGCGATCGCCTGCAGCAGCCGCCCTTCGCCGACGTAGACCTCCGTCAGCGCGCGCAGCGCCGGCCCCAGCTCGCGCGCGGGATCGGCCGCGGCGTCGACCTCGGTCCATGGGGCGGCGACCCCGTCGAAGCCGCTGCCCAGCTCCTCGACCAACGCGAGCAGCAGCAGCTGGCGGTCGTCGAAGTGGCGGTAGAAGGCGGTCCGCGTCAGCTCGGCGCCGCGCATGATCTCCTCCAGCGAGATCTCGCTCCACGGCCGCTGCTCCAGCAGCTCGCGCGCGGCCGCGAGGATCCGCTGCCGCGCCTGTGAGCGTCTGCGACGGTGCGCGACCTCGCTCATCCGACGCGCCCCGCCTGGCACCAGCCGGGCTCCAGCGGGCTCGACGGCCGCAGCATCTTCGGGCGTTGGATCGTCCACGTCGCACGATCGTAGAACCACGACGCGACGAGACCGGCGTCGCCGTCGTCGGGATCGCCGAAGAGCACGCCGGCCAGCTCCGAGCCGGCCGCCTGCGAACGATTGCTCGCGAACGAGCCGTGCAGCATGCCCATCAGCTGGTCGGCCTTCGGGGCGCTGCCGGCCCAGTCGTTGAGCGGGAAGAAGAGCGTCGCCGGATCGGCCTTGCCGAACGGGTGCCACGAGGCGGGCGAGCCCGAGTAGACGCACTCGACGTCCTTTCTCGCCGTCGCCTGGACGGCGCCGGGAACGCGCACGAGGTCGTACGCCGCCGGCACGATCGCGGTGTAGAGCCACTGCTTGATCCCGAGCCGCATCGCCGCGAGCTTGGTCGCCTGGCCGGAGGCGCTCTGGCCCCACGGGCCCTTCGCGGCGTCGGCCGCCGCCGCCAGCTTGCCGGCGTCGGAGACGAGGATCGAGCCGTAGGCGCCGAGCGCCTCGTAGGCGCCGACGAGTCGCCCGTCGATCGCGCCGCCGGCCTCGTCGGCCGCGATCTGGATGTCCCAGTCGGGCGACGGCTCGTCGTCCTCCTCGGTCAGCACCGAGGCGAGGTCGAGCGCGGCGGCCCAGGCGCCGAACGCCTCGCCGATCTCGGGGATCTCGGCGACGCCGTAGAGGATCGCGGAGGCCAGTCCGAGCTCTGCGCTGACCGGGCTCGCCGGCTTCACCTCGACGTTTCTCATCACGTCGGCGGCGACGCTGCCCGCCGCGATCGCCGTCGAGCCCTGGCTCAGCGCGAACGGCTGCTGCAGCGTGCCGATCACGTTCCAGACGGTCGCGACGTCGTCCAGCTCGTCGTGCAGCCGTCGCTGCACCGTCGTGAGGTCGGTCGCGCTGAACGCGCTCGTCCGCGCGTAGTCGAGCGCGGCGATCTCGCTCTGCAGACCGTCCGGGTCCTCGACGACCGCCAGGTTGCAGTACTGCGCGCGCACGTCGGGCTGCTGCGTCGGCGCGCACAGCCCGCCGCCGTGCGTCGGCAGCCCCAGCTGGCGGGCGATCCAGGCGGCCGCGGCCGCCTCGCCCGGTCTGCCCTGCTCCGGCCATGGCGTCGCGGGCTGGAAGGCGACCTGCTGGAGGCTGAAGTCGAGTCCGTCGCCGCCGACCGAGTCGGCCAGCGCGGCGTGGAAGGCGCCGTCGTGACGACGGCGCAGCAGCCCGCTCAGCGAGTCGGCTCCGTGACGGGTCCACTGCGACGAGGCCTCGGCAGAGGGCTGGTCGTTGGTGGCGGCGCCGAGCGCCGGCGTGTTGCCGATCAGCGCGTAGCCGCCGCTGCCGTCGAGCCCGAGGAACATCCACTCGCTGCCGCCGAGCCGCTCGATCTGCTGCGCGGCGGTGAGGCTGCCGAGTGCCGTCGCCGCCGGTCTGCCGATGCTCTGCACGACGACGGTCGCCGCGGTCGTGGCCGCTGCGCGCCGCAGCAGGCCGGAGAGCGCGCCCTGCTGGGCGGCGGCGGTCGCGGCATCGCCGCCGTTGGTGCCGAAGGCGGCCGGCGTGCCGAGCTGCGGGCGCAGCGCGGGATCGAGCACGAGCACCTGGAAGCCGGCGGTCGCGCCGGGCGGCAGCGCGCTCGCGTAGGTCGCGCCGCCGACCGCGATCGTGTTGCCGCTCGCGGTCGCGGCGGCGCTGGTGTCGATCGTGACGCGGTCGGGCTGGACGAGGCGGTAGGTCGGCGTCAGCGTGTCGAGCGGGATCGACCGCTGCAGCCAGCCGGTCAGCTGGCCGGGAGCGCCGACCGCGCCGGAGCCGTCGCCTTCGACGAGCCCCTCGTTGCTGATCGCCGTGTCGTCGCCCTCGCCGAAGCGCTTGACGAGTGTGAAGTCGGGACCGCTCAGCACGATCAGCACCTGGTGCTGCAGGGCGTACGCGAGCGCGAGCGCGGTCGCGTACCCCTCGGCGTTGGCGCCGGCCGGGACGATCGCCGTGCCCAGCTCGCCGAGCGTCGCGGCGTCGAGGAAGATCGCGTAGCTGCCGTTCGCGGGGGTCGCGTAGAAGCTCTGCCCGATCCGCACGCCGCTGCGGCCGCCGACGGTCGCGCGCGAGTCGAACGCGACGCCGAGCGGGCCTGCGACGACGCCGACGTCGACGCCGACGAACTGCGTCGTGCAGGATGGCGCGGCGGTGGTGGGTGCCGGTGCCGCGGCGCCGGCCGGGGGCTGGCCGCTCGGGGTCGAGAGCGGCTCGATCGTCGTGAGCGTCCGCGCCGGTGCCGGCAGCAGCTCCAGCGGCGCGGAGGCGATCGGCTGCCCGCCGGGTGTGGAGAGCGGCAGCAGCGGGGTGGTCGGGAGCGTCGCGCTGGCGGCGGCCGGCGCGCAGGTGGCGGCGGCGCGCGCGGGGGCGGTGGTGGCGGCGCCCGCGGTGGTGGCGGCGGC